>NZ_JBXAYE010000007.1:0-67967 GCF_056782135.1 Dellaglioa sp. CoH-56-MRSF-11
TTATTTGCGATATTCATTATCGCCTCAATAGCACTTATTAAATATATCAGCTTTCTTTTTCTTGGTCAAGTCTATTTCTGTGAATATCTCTTAATTGTTGGCTTATCCAAAAATCCATTTTATCATCTATTGCTTTAAACCCTGTATCTATAGACCTATTTGTCCAATAATATTTATGTTTTATTTTAATACCTGTACTTTTAAGATTACTATTTTGTTTAGTAAAATTTCTAATTGAAAAACTCATTTTACTGTTATATTCATCAATATCAATAATCCTAACCGTAATTTTTTCATTTATTTTTAAATAATTCAATATGTTATCCACATAACCGTTATGGCATTCCGAAATATGGATTAAGCCTTGAACTCCATCCGCAATTGTTACAAAAGCACCATATGATTGAATACCTGTTATAGTTCCTACAATAATTTGTCCAATTCTATATTTCATTTATACTCCTCAATCTTTCGGTAAAAACGGCCAAAATAAAAAGGACTTTCATCCTCTTTATTTTGTTACTATCATATCTTCAATTACAATTGGTTCAACTGGTTTATCTTGCATAGCTGTTTTTGCACCCGCAATTTTATCAACAATGTCCATTCCACTAACAACTTGTCCAAATACTGTATGATGAAAATCTAACCAAGGAGTTCCACCTTTTTTATATTCTACGACTACCTCTTCAGGATAATTTGCATCCTTTAATTGTCCAATCATCTGTTCAGGAACATTCGAATTTTGGACAATAAAAAATTGACTACCATTTGTTGATGGTCCAGAATTAGCCATCGATAAAGCACCTCTTAAGTTAAAAAGTTCAGAAGAAAATTCATCTGCAAACGATTTACCCCAAATACTTTCACCACCCATTCCAGATCCTGTTGGATCACCAGATTGAACCATAAAATCAGAAATCACTCGATGAAAAATAACGTCTTTGTAGTATCCATTTTCTGAAAGTCCAATGAAATTTTCTACCGTCTTAGGTGCTTGTTCTGGAAATAATTGAATCGTTATATCACCGTAATTCGTAATCATTTTAACTTTTGGTCCAACTACATGTTCTAAGTCTAATTGTGGGTATGTCATAACTATGTTCCTCCTATTCAAACTTTATTGATTCCATTGTACCCAATTTCACTCTATTTTACTATTACTTTATATTTTTTATGCGTTATACTATTATAATGCTATTAAATGGAATGCTAGGAGACTGTTATGACAACAAATGAAATATTTGATATTACTATCATTGGTGCCGGACCCATCGGACTATTTACTTCAACTTATGCGCACATGCGCCAAGCTAAAACTCAAGTTATTGAAAGTCTTCCCGACATTGGTGGACAAGTTGGTACATTATATCCAACGAAAAAAATATATGATATAGCTGGATTCACTGGCATATCAGGTGAACATCTAATTAAGGAACTTTCAAGGCAAGCTCACCAATTTGACTTTGACGTTAAATTAAATGAGACCGTCTTAAATTTCGAAAAAGAGAATGATATTTTTAGGATTCAAACTTCTAAACGGGTTACATATAGTAGAACAATTATTATTACGGCTGGAATTGGTTCTTTTCAGCCACGTAAATTAAATATTGCTAATTCAGCAACATTCGAGAATGAATCATTATTTTACAATATTAGTGACCTTTCTAAATTTTCTCATAAACAAATTGCTATTGCTGGCGGTGGTGATTCTGCTATCGATTGGGCAAATGAGCTATCGAACATTACAAAACAAATTCATATGATTCACCGTCGAGATAACTTTAGAGCTCTAGAGTACAATGTCACAAAACTCAAAAAAACTGATACTATATTTGAAACTCCCTTTTCGATACAATCACTTTCTAAAAAGAATGGTCGCCTTGAAATTTTGCTAAAACATTCTAAAAATAATCTTAATAAAACGATAATTGTTGATAATTTACTTGTGAATTATGGCTACTTATCCGATAATAAAATTATTAATGCTTGGGGTATAAATATGGATAAGAAACTAATCTCGGTAAATTCTGAAATGGCAACTTCCATTCCCGGTGTTTTTGCCGCAGGAGATATTGTTTCATACCCTGGTAAAATAGCACTAATTGCTTCAGGATTTGGTGAAGCACCGACTGCCGTAACTAGTGCCCTAAATTTTATAAACCCAAATATTAATCGAACTATTCATAGTACGCAACTAATGAATCCACATTATTAAAAAAATAGAACTTAAGGGGTATTTAATATTATGTCTGTCATAAACTTTTTTATAGATTTTGTTTTACATATAGACACACACTTGATTAGTATTGTGAACAACTTTGGAAATTGGACCTATCTTATCTTATTTTTTATTATCTTCATAGAAACTGGAGCGGTTATTTTACCTTTCCTACCTGGTGATTCACTTTTATTTGCAGCTAGTGCTCTAGCAGCAAATTCAATTTATCATTTGAATATTTGGATATTTGTAATCCTCTTTCTTGCTGCAGCGTACATGGGAGACTCACTAAATTTCTTTATTGGAAAAAAAGTAGGGAACTCAATTTCAGATCATTCATTATTTAATAAAATGATTAGCAAAGATAGTCTCGATAAAACAGAACAATTTTTCAATAAACATGGTGGACCCGCAATTATTTTAGCAAGATTCATGCCTATTATTCGTACGCTTGCTCCCTTCATCGTTGGTGGTAGCGGATTTAAGTACTCTCGCTTCTTACGCTTTAGTCTAATTGGCGGATTTGCATGGGTCACCATTTGTTGTTCTGCTGGATTTTTCTTTGGAAACATTGCAATCGTACAGGAACATTTTTCTTTAGTCGTATTGGGAATCATACTAATTTCCTTAATTCCAGCTGTATTTAGTGGTATTAAGTCAAAATTAAGTAAATAACTAGCTATTAATATCCCACCCTTTCTATCTTAATCTAATAAAAAAACGAGACGCCATTTTCACTGGTGTCTCGTTTTTTTAATTACTACGTTTAATTTCTCTCTTACCAAAGTAAATACCAACTAAAAAGAACATCTCAATTAGACAAAAGACCATTAGAAAACAAATCATAAAAAAATTTTCTGGTAATGCCAAAATGATTGGATCTAGTTTAGGATTAAATATCCAATCATTATTTCTAAACACGAGCTCATGAAATAGTATAAAATAATGATCAAAATTAAAGAAAAGTAAAAATACACTAAGAAAAGGAACAGTAATAGCCATCTGAAAAGGTCTTACCAATTTCCATAATTCCTTTTGTTTTGTTAATTGACCAATAAATATTATTGCAATAAATCCTAAAATTAAAAAACAACCATAATTAAACTGCACCAATTGTTTAACATCATGATAATGTTGCATCCCATTATATGATGAAGGCAATATCATTTTTACTTTATTTACCCAAGGATAGTTAAAATAGTCTAATAAATTATTATAATCAGACATTAATTCTGATTGGTTTAACCCAACAATTTTATTCAAATGTGATTGCTTGATAAAAATTTTATAAACAAACGTACTATTAATTACCAATATAATAGAAAAAGAGACAATCGCTAGATATAAACTTAGCCACTGTCCCATTTTTTTAACGCGCTCTATCATTATCAAAGTCCCAATCATCAAGTGAATCCAATTGAATAGTTGGTTGAACTTTTTTAGATGCCACTAAGTTTTTTGTTGAAACGCCCGTATAGACTAACATTGTATCAACCCCAAAGTTAATTCCGGCTTTAATATCTGTCATGTAGTTATCTCCAACCATCACAACTTCACTTTTCTTCAAGCCAAGTCTTGATAGGGCTTTTTCCATGATGATAGTTTCAGGTTTACCAATATAAGTAGCTTCTTGTTGTGTTGTACATTCAACCATCCTTACCAGCGATCCAGCACCAGGAAGTAGTCCACGTTCATTCGGAATATTAGTATCAGCATTTGTTCCAATAAATTTAGCACCACGTTTGATTGCTAAAGTTGCCATTTCAAATTTATGATACGTAACATCGGAATCTAACCCAACAACAACATAATCAGGCGTCGTTTCCTCAATAATAAATTTTTTATCCATAATTGCTTTCTTTAATCCGTTTTCACCAATAATATAAACACTTCTTTTATCAGGGTTTAACGCATCTAGATAATCTGCAGTTGCAAGTGCCGCCGTATAGACTTCTTTCTCAGTTACATGTATATCAAAATTATTTGCTAAATTATTGACAACATCAGCTGGTATTTTAGTCGTATTATTAGTCACAAATAAAAATGCAATATTTCTTGCTTGTAGAGACTCGATAAATCGTTTTGCTGCCGCAATTTTTTCTTTTCCTCGATAGATTGTACCATCTAAATCAATCATATAACCTTTATATGCCATTATTATCACCTTGCCTATTTAATTATGCTTTATCTTTTTGCCTAATTACAAATTCGTGTTTCTTTGTTCGTTTTGTTGCCGTTTTTAAATTATTTTTTTGTGGTTTTACTGGTTTAGACTTGTTTAATGGTACTTTAGTTTTTTTATTTTTTATTTGATATTTTTTTTCAGTTGTGTGCGCCCTTACTACAGGTTTTCTTTTCTTACCAACTGGTTTAACTGTTTTTTTACGTTCTTTAGGATTAGAAATTGGTTCAGGTTTTTGAATTTCCAAATTGTGCAACACAAAATAAGAACATCCAAAATTACAATATTCATATAAATAATCTTCAAGAGTATCGATACATTGTGACCGATATGCCTTTTTATTCTCGGTTTTATAAAAACCTCTTAATCGAAGTTGATCATATCCCCAGTCTCCAACAATATAATCATATTTCGTTAAAATTTGGCTAAATCGTTCCGTTAATTTTTCAATTTCAAAACCATCTCTATAATTGGAAACAAGATCATATGGACGGTTATCGATTAGTACTCGGGTTTCACTCTGTCGAACAACATCACTAGCATAAGCTTTAATTTTTTCTGCTTTTATTGCAAGTTGCTGTTCTCTCTTTTCTTTCTGTGCTTGATTCAAATCTCAAACCTCCTTTTACAACTTTAGTCATACTTCATTATACAGAAAATTCTAGTTTTAAATAGTCCCCAACGTAATCTCTTAAAAATTTCTTGCCATTTATCGAAATTTCTCCGGTTATTTCTATGGTTGGAAAAAACGGTATATACATAAAATGATCAACTGTTGCAATAGTATAATATGCATCCAAGTCAATTTTTTCGTTATGATATATAAGGTCCCCATTTTCTTGTTCTACCAGTCCATCAATCACTACTTCACCAAATAATTGGCCTCTAAAACCCATCCCTTTAATTGGGAATTTCTTAAGAAATGAACTATTCTTTTTAATTTCTTGTACTAATCGCCATAGATTATAACCAGTTAATTTAGCAGTAATAACCCGCATTGGGTGTGGCAGTGTTTGATGCAGGTCATTTTTTGTTACAAATCCTTTTTGTAAATTTTTCAAAAATAATCCACCATTTAACATTGCAATATCCGTTTTTGTACCCGCTTCGATGGCTTTCAATGATGTCTGCATTAATGCTGAATTTTTAGTCCATGATGCTTCTAAATCTTCAGGCAATTTTGCAACAACTTCAGATGTTAAAATTTTTTCTCCGCGTAATCTATATTCTGCTATTTCGTCTTGGTCACTTATAACTTCTGCTAAACTTTCTGTTTCAATTACTTTAGCAACTTCTTTTCTAATTTTATGATTTTCAAGTTCAATCGCTACTTCGCCCACGTACATCCCCCACTTACCAGCTGCGGCCAATAATGATTCATTAACTTTTTCACCGGATTTCAATAAATGATGTGTGTGGCTTCCTAATACAATATCTATCTGAGGATACTTTGCAGCTACTTTTCTATCTACAGGTAAACCTAAATGTGATAACAAAATAATAACATCTACTTTACCTGCTATTTTTTTTAAAAGTGAAGGTAAAACGGTATCAATTTGATTAGATTCCCAACCATTCATCTCATACGTCATTGGAAATGGTGCTGTCAAGGCAATTATTCCAATTTTAGTTCCAGCTGCAGTTTCCATTATTTTATATTCTTTGGCCCATGCAGGACGATTATTAACTTCTCCATCTACCACGTTATCAAGGATAATGTCGAATTTTGCATTATCATATAAATGTTGTAATTGGCTTCGCGAATTACCAATACCTTCATTGTTACCAATTGTCGCTGCATCATATGCTACAGTATTCATTAATTCAATATTGGCTTTGCCATTTGTAGCTTCCGACAACGGGTGCACACGATCAATTGCATCTCCAATATCAAAAGTTAAAACAGTTTGATTTTGTTTTTCAAGCTTTATTTTTTCAGATTGTAAAAATCGCCTAATTTTAGGCCAATTTTCTAAATGTGAATGAATATCATTTGTATGTAAAATCGTTATTTTTTCCATTAGTTTATATCCACCTTATTTTGATTATTTACTGACTTTCTTTTCACTAACTATATTATTATGGTTGTCCTAAAGTTCTTTTCTAACCATCAAATTCCTAATAGGTGGGTTCAACATTATTAGTTATACTATATCCTATATTATACTGCTTACCGTGTCCAAGTGAATTTATATGACCCTTTACAAAAAATAGCATGCAGAAAATAGTATTGCTCGCGCTGAAATTAACTATTAAATTGTAATGTTTTTAGAAGCAAAATCAAACAATATTTTCAACAATTACTTTTAATTTGTGCCCTAAGTATACAAAAAAAGACCCTCACACGTGGTCTTTTCAGCAAAAATTTAATTTTCCATCTTCATTTGAACACTTTTAATAACATAGAGTACAATTAACCAACCAATTGAAGCAATCAGCGCAATTAATGTATCAGGTTTTAAGCATAGCACAATACCTACAAAAGTTAGAAATAATAGAATTAAATAATTTGTAACAGGAAAGAAAGGCATTTTAAATACTAGCATTGATTCTGTTTTTTCTAGTTTTATTTTTCGTCTATACTTCAAATGTGCAATTACAATTGCTCCCCAAATGAACAAGAAACAAGTCGTTGCAATACTTGAAATAAATGTAAATACCGATTCAGCCATAAACATATTCAGTACGACTGAAATTGCAATCACAAGAGTCGAAAATTGTAATGCAAATGCAGGTACTTGATTATGTGATAACTTACTAATTTTTTTAGAAAATTTATTTTTTTTATTATAATTAAGCGAGAACAACATTCTACCTGTACTAAATAAAGACCCATTACAAGCTGAGGCTGCAGCTGTAATTACAACAATATTAATAATGCTGGCTGCTGATTTTATCCCTATATTTTCAAATACTTGAACAAATGGACTTTGTGATTCCGAAATCATATTCCAAGGATAAATCGCCATAATTGCCAATAATGATCCTACATAAAACAAAATAATTCTTAAGGGTATTTCATTAATTGCTTCTGGGATAACCTTTGTTGGGTTTTCAGTTTCTGCAGCTGTTAATCCTACCATTTCAATACCGACAAAACTAAACAGTACCATTTGAAATGACAAAATAAATCCTTTAATTCCTTGGGGGAAAAATCCACCGTGACTTACTAAATTCGTCAAACTGGCATGCCCAGCTGAAGTTTTAAAGTTTACCACTACCATATACACGCCAATACATATCAACACAATAATGGCAATAATTTTAATGAGTGCAAACCAAAATTCTGTTTCACCGAATAATCCCACTGTAACTAAATTTATTCCTAAAAGAATAAGGAGCATAACCATACCAGGAATCCATTGCGGCAAGTTAGGAAACCAAAATTTCATATATAACCCGACTGCGGTAATTTCTGTCATTGCAATTGTTACCCAACAGACCCAATATGTCCATCCAGCAACAAATCCAACCTTTTCACCTAGATATTCATAAATAAAATCAATAAATGAATGTGCATTCACATTCGATAACAGTAATTCACCTAACGAACGCATTAAAAGAAAACATGCAATTCCGGTAATAATATATGCCAATAAAATAGATGGCCCAGCCAAATGAATAGATTGACCTGCTCCCAAGAATAAACCAGTCCCAATTGTTCCACCAATTGCAATTAATTGAACATGTCGACTTTTTAATCCTCTAACATGCTGATCTTCTGAACTTTTTTCTGCCATTAATATCAAACTCCCTCTATAGTAATTAAGTAGATTATACATGACACATGTTAATTTCTAAAGAAATTATTCTTTTTATAATTAAATAAAAAAAGCGACTCAAAATATGAGTCACTTTACTTATTATTAAAGTTGGCCTTTATCCACTTATCTAACGTTTTAACAAAGCTCTGAAATAGTTCTTCACCCTTTAGTGATGGGAAATCACCTAATAGTACTTCATCAACTTGTTTACTACCTTCGCCATGTTTCTGTAAAATCAAAATAGATTTACGTGAATTAGCTGAACTAAATAATTCCACAGGTAAATTGAGCATACCTTGAAGATATGCATTTGATTGAATGTAAACGAGTAATTTTTTTGCTTCCTCTGTTTCAAATAAACCAGTAGGAACAAGGTATATGCCAAAACCGCCATCATTTAAGTATTTGATTGATTGTTCTATTAATAAATGATGTACATATGAATGACCTTCAGTTGCATGTGTAGCAAAATGGGTAACTCTTTCATCTAGAGGGTAATAACCAATTGGTAAATCAGCAATAACAACATCAGATTTTTTTACAATTAGGTCATCAACCGCATCTTGGTGAAATAATTCTAAATTTAAGTGTTGTAATTGTCCACTTAACCCTGCAATTGATAACATTGTATCATCATTATCAATCCCGTATGCTTTTGAAATCTCAAACTTATCAGCAGCCATTTGATTCAAAATCGTCGTCAGTAAGTTCCCTGATCCCACTGTAATGTCCAATAAACTAAACGATTTTTTTGTACTTATTAATTTTTCTAATACAAATGCAACTAAAAATCCAATTGTATCTGGTGTTATTTGATGATTAGGTTGAATACTTTCTTGTCTTGTTGCCTTCAATAAAACTAACTGTACAACTTTACGTACATCTTCTGACGATAAGGCATTCAAATTCATTTTTTTATAAATCTGATTCAAAATTTTTACATCTTGCTCACTTGGTAATCCATCTTCTACGTGTACAGATTTATTATCTAACAAATTATTGCTAGTCTCAATAAATGCGTCCAAATAAGTGATTTCTAAACTTTTTTGTAAAATATCAATTGTTTCATTAATCTGATTAAAGTTCATTTCTATTTCTTCTAATGACATAAAATCACTCCTTGAATTTATTTGCTCGTTTCAGTTTAACGATTTTTAATTCTCAATTCAAGTTAAGTTTCTTTTTTATCATTTTTCTGAAAAAGAATATCGATTACCATTCTTCAAAATAACCTGATAGGCTCCTTTTTGATATTCAACAACACCATAATTATAAGTATATTTTTCTTTTAGATTTTTTGCTTTTTGATTTAAAATAGTCATGTTTTTCATAGTTTCTGCTTGATTATATTGGCATATTTTCTGATAACTAGTGAATTTTGCTTGGAAATATATCAGTTGTCCCAATAACAAACCAATTAATAACATTAAACAAAATATGGCTGATACAACTAAATGTCCGTTTAATAATTTGATTTTTCGCATCTTAATCCTTTTTTTCCATAGGTATTACCAATTTTAAAGTCTTATTTTGGTGTTCTTGTTTGATTTTTAAAAATAGAATTGGTTCATCGTATGCCACCGAAAATGATTTCACATGATATAAAATTGGTATATGACCTCCTGAAAATCCAATAAACTGTATCATTTCATTATGCTGACTAAGATAGTAGCGAGCTCCTGTCTTATTATTTTTTAATGAAATTGTATATTGACCAACATCTATTATCTTCAAATCTAAGTGATCTGACTCCAATAATCCGATACATTGCTGTAACGAAAAATCTCTATCTCCGCTAATTTCTTGGTGTTCATTTGTACATAAGTGCCAACATGTTGTCATTAGACTAAGAGAGATGATAAATATACCTAATGCAATAATAGTTTCTAACAAAGAAAAACTTTTCATTGCAATTTAATACTTGTTAAATCATTTTCAGACTTAATTCGAATTTCAGACATAGTAGCACATTGTAATTCGCCATCAACTATTTTTGATAATTTACTTGTCGGATGAATGACTAATAATTTACTGATTTCTTTCAGATTTCTTGTAGTTGTTGTTTTATGATTCCAATAATCTTCTTGTTTCTGTAATGTGTGATTGGTCTGTACATATAATCCAAAACCTGATGCGACAATAGTTAAAGTCATAATAGCGTCAGCTAACACAATTCCTGACATTTTACGCACGTTATTCGACATCCTTTCTAATAAATTGACCCCACCCAATTTGAAATACTATTTTTTGATTTCTATTTGGTAATGTGGATTTAAAATTAACTGTTTTACCAGTGATTTGCCCACTTTTATTTATTTTTATCGTTACTCTATTTTTAACTGTCACAGTCTTCGGATAGTCTAATTTAATTTTACTATTGCCATTAATAATGGTCATTTTATCATCATTAAAATTAATACTATTAGGCATCCGATTCATCGGTGCCTCTACCACTGCACTTTGCCAAAGTTGTTCAAAATTTTGCCAAAATTGTTTTTCTTTAGATATCGCAAGTACTTGATCCATTGGCCCCATTAGCAATAGACCACAAATACTAGTAATTGCCAACGAAATAAGCATTTCAAATAAACTAAATGCTTTAAATTTAGTTTTCTGTTTTAACAACATTATTCGAGATAATAATATGATTATCTTTTGCTTCCTTTTCTTGCTTTTCAGTTAAATATTTTTCCGAAACTAAATCAGCAAAATTTATCGATTTATTATGCGTTTCATTTTCATACAAATCAACCTGCGTTTGGACGACGCTAACTAACGCTTCATCATTAACCCGTTTAGCACCTGCTCTTTGATGTCCAATGTTAGGTAATATAATCAACATTAGAAGTGAGATAATAAATAAGACACATAGCATTTCAACAAGCGTAAATGCTTTTAATTTTTTTCTATTTTTTTTCATTGAATTTCCTCCATAGTTTGATACATAGGTAATAATATTGTTAAATACAACCCAACAATACAGGCCGCTACAATTATGAATGCAACTGGCTGTACATAAATCATGATTCTTTCGACAGATGACTCAAATTTACGATAAGTTAATTCCGAATACATTAATAATTCTTGGCTCATCACATCTAACGTATTACCTTTTGCGAGAAATGTCGTTATCTCATTAGGAAATAAAGGACTTTTATCGATCATTTGTTTTGTACTCCCACCATTTTCAAAATGATTCGTTAACTGTTTACCTAACTGATATAGTAAAGATTTTTGATCAAATTGATTTAAATAATCACATATTTTATTCAAATTTAAACCACTTGCTAAAAGCAGACCCAAATTAAATGTTAAATAATAATGACAATAATCCCGATAAATTTTACCTACTATGGGGACCTGACAATACCAAACATGCCTGTTCATCGTACTTTGTTTTGAAACACGAATGATAATTTTTATGATATATCCGATAAATAGACTAATTACGACAGAGATAATACTCTTCATTAAAATCATTTTAAAGTTAGAATTTGATGACGCACCTAACTGACTATAATTTATTTCAGGCAAAATAAATTGTTGGATTCCGATATATAAGACAACCAGTAATCCCATCAGAATCATTGGGTATTGCATGAGTTGCTTTAACTGTTTCTTTTGTTTTACTCTAACCGTCATCAATTTTCCGAGTTGTTTAATACTTTTATTTAATCCGCCATATTTTTCAGAAATCGTAATTTGATAATACGAACTTTTTGAAATATACGGCTTGATACCTGTTGAGAAGGGTTCACCACTTCTTAACTTGGATTCAATTTTTTGAATATCTATTTTCCCAACTGGAAATAATTTAGTCGCCGTTGTTAAAGATTGCCTGAGCGAAAATCCCGAATCTAATAAGTCTGCCAAGACTTCGAAAAATTCACTTTGTTTTTGAATTGACCATTTTCTTCTATTTAAAATTATTTGCTGTTTCAATTGTAATAATATTTTTCTTAATACATTGATCAAGGTTATCATGCCACCTTTCTAAAGCTATTTTTTGATTAAATGTTCCTTCAAGAACAGACTCTAACTTTTGACCTGTTAATATATCAAATAGTACACCGCTTCCACCTTTCGTTGTTTCAATTAATCGCTGATAACTTACTGCCTGTAGCGTTCTATTGAGATCATCTCGACTAACGCCAAGATTTTCAAGTCGTTTAATTGTTCCTACTGCATTTCTTGCATGTACGGTACTTAAAATTAAATGACCACTCATTGCAGCTTTAATTGCAGCATTGGCAGTGACTTCATCCCTGATTTCACCGATAATAAAAATATCAGGATGGTGCCTCAATCCAACTTTTAATAATTCCGCATATGTCATGTTTGCTTTATCATTAACCTGTAATTGAATAAAATTAGGATTTTGAATTTCAACTGGATCCTCAATAGTTAATATTGTTCTTTGATTCTGAATCATTTCAGCCAGTTGGTACATTGTCGTTGTCTTACCTGAACCCATTGGACCTGAGAATAAAATTAGCCCACTGGACCCACATGCATTTATCAACTGCTGAAATTGATTTGGTAAAAGTTGAAGTAACGGTACATCGGTATTCGAATAAATAAATCGTATAACAATCGATTCTCTACCTAAAAAATCGCCAACACTCGAAATTCGGCAATTTACCTTTTTATGTTCTATCTGCCATTGAAAAGTCCCAAACTGCGGCCGCCTAGTTTCGCTCAGAATCATATTTGCCTTAAATTTAAGAAAATTATTCATTTGTATCATCTTTTTTTCTGAATATACATTAAGGCTATGATAGTTATTCAACGTTCGATACTTAACTAAGCATCCCTTGGCACTTGGAATTATATACATATCACTTGCTCTGTTTTTAACACATATTTTAATCATTTCTTGTATTTCTGTTTCAATCATCTCAATATCCCTCCTTTCCATATATTTAAGTACGCAAAAAAAGCCAAAACATTTAATTTTGGCTTTTCATATTTTTATATTTAATTAATTTCTAACTTTTTAAGATGACTTATCTCTTTATTATAGAGAGTATCTTAATCTTCGTCTGCAATATCACCAGCATGGAACACTTCTGAAACATCATCATTTTCTTCCAATGCATCAATCATATGATGGAATTGTTCAATTTTATCTTCCGGTACTGGTACTAGATTTTGAGGAATCATTACTAATTCAAATGTATCTAATTTGTATCCCTTTGCTTCTAATGAAGCACGTACATCTGGTAAATCTTTTGAATCTGTATAGATTTCAAATAATTCTTCTGATGTTTTCAAATCCTCAGCACCAGCATCAATAACATCTTCAAACATAGCATCTTCATCAGTATCTAATTCTTCACGAGAAATAACGATGTAACCTTTACGATCAAACATGTAATTAACTGAACCTGTTTCTCCTAAATTTCCACCATTACGTGTAAATGCAATACGAACTTCTGAAGCAGTCCGATTACGATTATCCGTCAAGGTATGAACTAAGATGGCAACGCCACCAGGTGCATAGCCTTCATATGTAATTTCTTCATAATCTGCACCTTCTGAACCAGACGCTTTATCAATAGCACGTTTAATATTATCTTTTGGCATATTTGCAGCTTTAGCTTTATCAAGCATCAAACGTAATGAGGGGTTCGAATCGGGATCAGGACCACCACTTTTTGCAGCCATGTAAATTTCTCTCGATAATTTTTGGAAAATTTTACCACGTTTAGCATCTTGTGCATTTTTACGACCTTGGATGTTATTCCATTTTGAATGTCCTGACATAATTCCCTACCTCTTTCCGAAATGTTTCTGAATTTTTACTTTTAACCGTTTATTATGATATCAAAATAATAGCTTAATATCAACCTTCTTCACGAGAATAGGACTGAACTAGTTTTCTTTAGCTTTTTTGTGCCGATAGTACATTAAAATTAATATCGTCAAAATTACACCTGTTGTTGCACCAATTGTATCAAGTAAAACATCTTGGATTAAGGGCGTTCTGCCACCTGTAAAACTTTGGTGAATTTCATCAAGTCCTGCATATAGCGCTGCACAAGCAACTGCAATAAGCCCACTGTAACGCCAATACTTAATTTTATTTTTCACTCCCAAGAATATGAAGCTAGCCATAAAGAAATATGTCATAAAATGAGCAGTTTTACGGATGAAAAACTCAACTAATTTAAAATAACCAACATGGTTAAAACTTTCATCTGCTCCAGCATAACTAAATGAAATATGTGACAACATACTTTCAAATGGTTTACCAGCTAAATACTTTTCTAAAAAAGGAATAGATGTCTGCTGCTTGTACGTTTCCGAAGAACTAATAAACAGAATTACAATAATTAATAAGGCTAAAACAAAGTAAATATTATTTTTATTTTTCATAAAATTTCCCATCCAAGTATAATAAAAACTTGATTTTCCAAATATAATTTAGAAAACCAAGTTTTTTATTATATTATTTTGTTGAAGAACGCTTAATTAAGCCATATGGTAATTGGATTGTTTTTTCACTAACTTCTTCTTTATCCATTAATTTTGTTAATAATCTCATAGATACAGCCCCTAAATCGTATAAAGGTTGTGTTATTGAAGATAATTTGGGTCTAACAATCTCAGTCAATTTTGAATCATTACTTGTAATAATTTCAAAATCTTCGGGTACACTCAAACCAGCATCTCGAGCACCATTCAAAACACCAACAGCTAATTCATCATCACCAACAAAAGCAGCAGTTGCATGACTTGAAGAAATTGCTGGCCATAAGGTTTCGCCAGCTCGATATGAATAATCTGTTTCAAAAATTAAGTCTTGATCAAATTTTATTCCGGCTTTTTCAAGAGCTAATTTATAGCCTTTTAGTCGGTATTCGCCATTAATGGGTTCATCCATTGAACCTGAAACAAATGCAATACGTTTATTGCCATTATTAATTAGATCCGTTACTGATTCCATTACAGCTGCAATATAATCAATATTAACACTACCTAATTCTCCAGTAGGATCAACTGAACCTGAAAGGACAACTGGTGTACGACTTCTCTTAAGTTCAGCACGTAATTCATCAGTAATTTGATTTCCCATAAAAATAATACCATCAACTTGTTTAGCTAATAATGTATTTAATACTTGCACTTCTTTTTGACCATTTTGATCAGAGTTAGCTAAAATAATATTATATTTATACATTGTTGCAACATCATCAATTCCACGAGCTAATGATGAAAAGTAAATATTAGTTACATCGGGAATAATAACCCCAACTGTTGTCGTTTTCTTACTTGCCAATCCTCTAGCAACAGCATTAGGTCTGTAATCAAGTCGATCAATAACTTCCAAAACTTTTTTTCTTGTTGCAGGTTTAACGTTAGGGTTACCGTTAACCACACGTGAAACAGTTGCCATTGAAACAGCTGCTTCTCTTGCTACGTCATAAATTGTAATTGTTTGTTTATCCATTAGTATTATTTCCTCTCATTACTTAAATATCAAGTTTTCATTCCGTTTTCAAGCACTAGAATAATTTAGCAAATTTTTAAGACAATTGCAAGCGTTTTTACCTTATTTTCATGAAAATAATTTTTATATTATGAAAATTTCAATTTTTAATTGTTATGAAAATTTCAATATTTAATTGTTATGTCTTACTTATGCTATAATACAGTATACTATTGTAAAGGGAGAGATTTCATGTCACATATTGCATCTTTACAACAATGGCTTGCCAATAATGGTACTGACATTGCTTATATCAACGATCCAATGAGTATTCAATATTTTACCGGTTTTGAAAGTGATCCTATTGAGCGCGTTTTAGCTCTCTTTGTATTTCCTGATCAAGACCCATTTTTATTCACACCCGCTCTTGAAGTCGAAGCTGCCAAAGATACCGGCTGGAAATATCCCGTTTATGGTTATCTTGATCACGAAGATGCTTTCGCAATCATACAAAGTGAAATAAATAAACGTAAAAATTCACCAAAGAAATGGGCTATTGAAAAAGGCAGCCTAACAGTTGAAAGATATGATGCTATTAGTCGTATCTTCCCAAGTGCTGAATTTGTAGCTGATGCAACAAGCTTTATCGAAACACTTAAAGTAATTAAAACACCAGACGAAATTGAAAAATTAAAAATTGCTGGAAAATGGGCAGATGTTGCTTTTGAAGTTGGCTTTAACGCTCTTCAAGAAGGCAGAACTGAACAAGATGTTGTTGCAGAAATTGAATATGCAATGATGAAAAAAGGAATCATGCATATGAGCTTTGACACTATTGTTCAAAGTGGAAAAAATGCCGCTGAACCTCATGGATTTGCAAAAAAGGATCTTATCCAATCAAATGCTTTAACATTATTTGATTTAGGTGTTATCTCAGATGGTTATATTTCAGATGCTAGTCGTACTGTAGCATTCGGTAAACCAAATGAAAAAGCATTAGAAATTCACAAAGTTTGTCTTGAAGCGCAATTAAAAGCGCAATCTGCTGCTAAACCAGGTATGATTGCGGAAGATTTAGATAAAATTGCTCGTGATGTCATCGTCAAGGCTGGTTATGGTGACTACTTTATTCATCGCCTTGGTCATGGTATGGGACAAAGTGAACATGAATTCCCTTCAATTATGGAAGGAAATAAAATGGAACTTAAACCAGGTATGTGTTTCTCAATAGAACCTGGTATTTACATTCCAGGCGTTGCTGGCGTTCGTATTGAAGACTGCATTTATCTAACTGAAAACGGTAATGAACCATTTACAGTTACACCAAAAACATTAAAAACAATTGAACTACACTAATAAAAATAAAAACCCCTAAAGTTAGAAAACTTTAGGGGTTTTTATTTTTAAATATTCCATAAACTACGAGTCTTAACTAAAATAATAGGTAACCATATGCTACTCCTTTTCGAACAACATGTGGTTACCTATTATTTTAAAGTTAATTAATTCAAATAGTTCGCATTAAAAATTGTGGTACTCATTTTACTTTTATTTTTCGCCTGTCCATCCATCTGGATAAATTGTTTCAGCTTTGCCTTCTGCAGCATCAGCATCTTTAGCTTCGCCAAAAGCACTCTTGCTATCAACATAGATGTCTTCTTCAGCTAAGTCTGAAAACTCATCTGTTAAATCAGTCATTTGTTCAAATATATCGTCTGATTCCATAGCTAATTTGTTTTTCAAATCGTTCTTTGCATTAATTAATGCATCTTTAGCATTAACATACGCATCCTGGCTCATTAATAATTCACTTTTTTCAGAAAATTTATCACTTAGATTATTTTTCATTTCATCAAAATCAACCATTTTATCTTTTAAATCAATACTAGCGTCTTCAGCGTAAGCCTTATACTCTAACACGCGATCACGTACATCTAAAGCTTTTTCTTCCAAATGTTCTTTAATATCTTGTTTCGTTTTTTCAGAAATTAATTTAGAAGCTGTATACGCGGCAACCCCACCTGTAACTACCAATCCTAATAAAAATTTTTTTGACATAACAAACCCCTCCTTGTTTTAAACTTTTCTATTTTTATAAAAACTAAATGCCTTTTTACCAACATTAATGAAAGCTGAAGAATCTTTAGCCCTCTTTGACGTCGCTGAAACGTGTGTCATTAATCCTCGACTTGCATCATTCAAATCAGACACACTTTCACTCAAATCAGCAACAGCCTGAAATAAAGGATCAATTGTTGCTACTTTACCATTTACATCGTCTAATAAAATATTTGATTTTACGAGTATATTCTCAACTTCATTTGATAAGCCATCAACATCGCTGGTAATAGATGAAATACTTTTATTCACTTCTCCGAGTGTTCTCATCATTCTCATAAGAACGAAAATAATGAATAGGACTAAGACCGCGAAAGCAACAGCGGCAATTAATCCTGCAATTTGTCCACCTGTCATAATAATTCCTCCTATTTACTTACGTACATTAATTCAAAATCTACTTATAGGATAGCATTCGAACCTAAAAACTGCAATTGATAACATACGACAGTTTTGTATTTAAATTACACATTAGCCCACATGTTTGCTATGATGATATCAATAAATTAATTTAGGGGTGATCGCCATTTTAAACAATCTTTTTTTAGAGCATTTCACAAAGGACAATTTACTTTTAGGGACATTACTAAAAACCGTTACAAAACAAAGTACTTTCCTTTCACGTTACATAGCTCATATCGATTGGGATGCCATTATTAGTAACCTAGTTGAACTAGTTTTTTCTCTTGTTTTCTTTTCTTTTCTATTTATCCTTATAAATTGGATTGGAAAAAAAATCATTCGTCGGACATTTAATCAATATCGAGGATCCGATAGATATTCAACAAATAGAGTTGAAACAATCAATTCACTAACATCAAATATTTTTCACTATATTATGTTATTTTTTTATCTTTACGCTATTCTGTCGGTGCTCGGTGTTCCCGTTGGTACCTTAATTGCAGGTGCCGGAATCTTAAGTGTTGCTTTAGGTCTTGGCGCACAAGGATTCGTAACTGATGTCGTCACTGGATTCTTTATTCTTTTAGAACAACAATTCGATGTTGGAGATATCGTTAGAATTGATTCAATTGAGGGTCCTATCGTGGCTGTCGGCCTACGTACGACTCAAATTGAAGACTATGATGGTATTTTGCATTTTGTCCCAAATAGAAATATCACAATTGTCAGTAATTTATCTCGCAATAATATGCGAGCAGTTATCGATATCCGAATTGATGTCACTGACGATGTGGATAAAATCACCCATATTGTACAGAACGTTAATGAAAAGTTAGTCCCACTTCATCCCGAAATTAAAGATGGACCAAATATTTTAGGTCTAGTTGATCTTGGCAAAGGAAATTTGGTCTTTAGAGTCGTTGTGTTCACTTTAAATGGTGAACAGGCATCTACTCAACGGACATTTCTTGCCGGTTATCTAACGGCTTTAAATGATGCTCAAATACATGTCTTAAACTCACCTATCTCACTTAACTAAAAAATGACTCAATTATGAAATCATAATTGAGTCATTTTTTAGTTTCTTATTTGTTGATCTCTATCTGTCAAAAAATGGACCATTGCAAGAACACCTGCATCAATTGCAGCTTCTTTAGGCGCCAAAAATTCAGAATGTAGCGAGTAAGGACTATCTACACCCAACCAAAACATTGTTCCAGGTATTTTAGACAATAAAAATCCAAAATCTTCTCCCGTCATTGCAGGTTGTGTTTCAACAAATGAAACTTCTGGATCGTTTTTCATAAATCGAATAAAGTTTTCAGTCCTGCTATCATCATTTTCAACAGGTAGATAACCACCTTGAATGAGGTTTAATTCTACTTCGCAATCGTACATTAATGCGATACCCTCACAAATTGTTTTAACACGTTTTTGAATCAATAAATTCATTTCTTGTGTTAACGCACGAATTGTTCCATTAATCTGTGCTTCACCAGCAATAACATTACCAGTCGTTCCAGCAGTAAATTGACCCAACGTAACAACTCCAGATTGTATTGGATCGACATTTCGACTGATAATCGTTTGTAATTGCGTGACCAACTGTGCACCAGCAACTACCATGTCATTAGCCTGATGTGGGTATGCAGCATGTCCACTTTTTCCGGCTAGGTGTGCATGAATTTCACACGTACCTGCGAACAAAGTGCCTAATCGAGTTCCAATTGTTCCAGCAGGTAATTGTGGATTATCATGGAATGCATAAATTTCATCAGGCATCCACTCATCTAATAATCCACTCTCATAGAGTCGCTTACCACCACTGGCATTTTCTTCTGCTGGTTGAAAGATAAAAGTCATATTTACTGTTGGTTGATTTTCAGAAAAGTAATTTAGAATTCCGAGCGCAACCGTCATATGAATATCATGCCCACAAGCATGCATTCTACCTTCATTCCGTGATGAAAATGGCAGTCCTGTCTTTTCAGTAACAGGTAGTCCGTCAATATCAGTCCGATATCCAATTGTATACCCGCCAATAGAACCAACTACTCGAACTAAAATACCAGTTTCAACTGTTTTAATTACTATAAAACTTTGATTAAATTTTGAAATTAAGTTCAGTAGATAGGCTTGAGTTTCAAATTCTTCTAATCCAATTTCCGGAATTTGGTGTAAGTCCCGTCTGATTTTAATTAGTTCTTCAGTTGTTAAACTCATTTCTATCTGTTCCCTCGTTTCAATTTATTTCTAGATATTACGTAACTCTGCTAAAATTTCTGTTTTATCTTTTGTTTTATCATCGATATCTTTAACTTTTTTTGCGGGCATCCCTACGACTACCGTATAAGGTGCAACATCTTTAGTAACAACAGCTCCAGCACCAACAACGGCACCTTTACCAACACGAACGCCTTCAAGCACGACAACATTTCCACCAATTAAAACGTCATCTTCAATAATAACAGGTGTTGCTGAAGGTGGTTCGACAACCCCAGCAAGTACTGTTCCAGCACCAATATGACAATTATCTCCAACAATTGCACGACCACCTAAAACAGCACCCATATCAATCATTGTTCCCTTACCAATTTCAGCACCAATATTAATGATAGCGCCCATCATGATAACAGCGTTATCGCCAATTAAAACTTGATCGCGAATAACTGCACCTGGTTCAATACGTGCATTAATCTTTTTTAAATCTAATAACGGAACAGCTGAATTACGAGTTTCATTTTCAATATGAGAACTTACAATTTTTGAATTTTCATTTAGGAAAGGTTCAATATCTGCCCAATCACCAAATAAAACGCCAGCTTTATCATTTAAGTAGTCTTCTATCGTATCTGGTACATCGATTTCAACTAAATCCCCTTTAATATATACCTTAACGGGTGTTTTCTTTTTTGAAGTGCTAATAAAATTAATAATTTCGTGTGCATCTAAATTTGCCATCATCATTCTCCTAATATTTCATATTATTTATTTTCTTTCTTTAGTTTCAATATCTTGAACTATATACTCTTTTTCAAATTCATGAGCAATATGATTCATACTTTTCATAAGCTCACGACGTGTCACGATACCTGTAAAACTGCCCTCAGAAGAAACAACTGATAAAAAGGGATGGTCCACAAGTAAGTGCAAAACATTCTCAATATCGTAAGGATCTTGAATAGTGGGAATATCAGTTTCCATAACATCTTTAACACGAACTTCGTGTAATCGGCTGACATCCAATTCATCTAATCCTAACATTGTCTCAGTAATCATAGACAAGGATAACAATCCTTTAAACTTATAATCATTATCTAAAACGGGAATTTTAGCATAATGAACTTTTGTTAAAACCAATAGTGCGTGATCCAGGAAGTTATTTTCTTGTACATTAGCAACAATTTCAGCTGGAATTAAAAAGTGTTCCTGGTTTTCGGATAACATTTTTTCAATAGACTTAGCTATCATTCAATAGGTCCTCCTTCCAAACTTTTAGAACAACTCCTATTTTATAATAAATTGAACGCAGACACTAATTTTTTTTAAAAATCGAGCCAATTATTAATAAATATTTACATTTGTTCGCAATATTGGTAACATAATAAATATTGCGAACAAAAATAGGAGGATACAATGGATTATACATTAACAACAAGATTAGCTGCAGAATTTATTGGTACAGCAATTATGGTTATTTTAGGTAATGGTTCGGTGGCCAATGTCGAACTTGGGCATACAAAAGGACATGGTAGTGATTGGGCTTTAATCGCCTTCGGTTATGGATTCGGTGTTATGATTCCCGCCTTAATCTTTGGTAGTATTTCAGCAAATCATATTAATCCAGCTTTCACTTTAGGATTAGCTTTTTCTGGTTTGTTCCCATGGGGTGAAGTACTTCCCTACATGACAGTACAATTTTTAGGTGCATTCGTTGGACAAGCTATTGTTGTTGCAGCCTACAAACCTTACTATGATCAAACAACTGATCCTGAACGTATTTTAGGTACTTTCTCAACTATTGATGCCGCTCAAAGTAAATTAAATGGTTTTATTAATGAATTTGTTGGTACTTTCATTTTGATATTTGGCGCCATTGGTATTACAAAAGCACCATTTTTCTCCGATAACCTCGGAACAGCTCATCTCGGATTAGGTTTCTTAGTCCTTGTATTAGTTGCATCATTGGGTGGCGCAACTGGCCCAGCCCTAAACCCAGCTCGTGATCTTGCTCCACGTTTACTACATCAACTATTACCTCTTAAAAATAAAGGTAACTCACAATGGGATTATAGTTGGGTCCCAGTCGTTGCACCAATTGCAGCCGGCATTTGTGCCGTTTTCCTATACAAATCACTTTTTATGCTAGCTTAAATTTTAAAAACCTCTAAACGATAAAATTCGTTTAGAGGTTTTTTTTCGCTATTTACGTTTAAACTCGCAAGTTAATTCTGGTATTAATTTATGCTGTCTAGTGAAATATGAGACGTGAACATTTTTTTCGTTTGCTTCTACTATCGCATATGTTCCACCAATCCCTTGATACATCCCTCTAGGAAGACTAATGCTCCCAGGATTTAAAATTAATACGCCATCGTCAGTCATCTCACATCCTAATTCATGAGTATGTCCAAAAAATACGAATTTAGCATGATTAGCCTTAGCTTTTAATTCAAGTGTGAACAGTCCTGTTTTAACGTTAGTCAGATGCCCGTGAGAGAGATAGATAGTTTCCCCGCTCACAATTTCAACTAATTCTTCTGGAAAATTCATATCAAAATCCATGTTTCCTAGGACACCATCAAATTTATTAAAAAGCGGATCATTTGCTTCTAATTCTGAATCGCCACAATGAAAAAATACATCAACTTGATTTTTATTATGTACTAAAATAGATTCTAATATATCACGATCTCCATGACTATCACTCACAACTAAGCACTTCATCTTATTTTTCCCACCAATCATTAAAATTTGACATTAACTTGACGGTTGCACGACCGCGATGACTAATTTTATTTTTTTCTACTTCAGTCAGTTCAGCCATAGACTTATATAATTCAGGTACATAAAAAAGTGAGTCATAACCAAATCCGTTATCTCCACGTGGTATACCCAAAATTTCTCCAGCCACTTCACCGTCTACAACTAGTGACTCGTTACCAGGTTT
This sequence comes from Dellaglioa sp. CoH-56-MRSF-11, assembly GCF_056782135.1. The sequence goes on from NZ_JBXAYE010000007.1 coordinate 23,290, forward strand.
TGCAAAAACTAACGTTGTATGGAAATTTGCAGTCCTTTTGTCTTTCGGCACGTCAGTCATTTCATGTAATAATTTCGCATTATTCGCAGCGTCATTATGGTCCTCAGCAAAACGAGCAGAAAATATACCTGGTCGACCATCTAAGGCGTCCACCATTAAACCAGAATCATCTGCTAAAACAGGTAATTGTGTTAATTGTGAAATTGTTTCTGCCTTTAATCTTGCATTCTCTTCAAATGTTTTCCCAGTTTCTTCAACATCTGGTAATTCAGGATAGTCCAACAACGTAGTAACTTTAAATCCTAGTGGATTAAAAAAACGTTTAAATTCAGTCGCTTTTCCTTCATTTTTAGTTGCAATTAAAATCACATCTTTTTGATTCTCAATATGTTCATTTTGAATTAAAATGGTTTTCTTCTGCGAATTACCCATTAATTCTGATAATCCTGACATTGCTCCACCTAAAAGTTGCGTTAATTTGTCACCAAGTAAATCAGCATTAGATTTTTCAAAATTCAATTGTAAAAAAGCCCCTGATTCATTTTGAACAATTAATAAATGACTATCGGCTGTTTCCTCTTCTTCACTTGTTAAATCAGCAAATAACTCATCATGAATGAAACCAACATTAATCGCTGAAAATGGTTTTAATTTTTGACCGTTACTCTTTAACAATAAATTTTGAATTGCTACATAACTCGCATTAATAACTGTTGCAATAATATCCCCATCAGCTTGCATGATTTGTACTTGTAAATTAAATCCAGTATCTTTTAATGTTTCTGCCAAGGCCGTCTTAAGCGATGATAAAATCAATTCAATTTTGACATTGCTTTGAGCACTCAACCACTGATTAACGTCTACTTTCAATTCACCAATGTTATCTGTTTCGTTAACTAAAATTGTTACCTTAGTCAAGCCCAACTGGTATTCAATCGCACTATCGACTTCCTTAAGACTTAATTTTGTAATTGAGACTGGTCTAACTTCTAAATTATCTCGATTCTCATTTTTACGCATGTTAGTCTCCCTGTCCTAAATGAATTGTTTTAGAATTTATATTTTCTAATCCTAACCAACCTGATGCAATTTCGTTAAAATCATTCGCATCACCCGTCGTAAAAAATTCATGTTCAATTTTTGCTTCACTTTTAGCCGCAATATTAAAATAATCTAAGATAGTTGAAACATCGTTAACTGTTTCAGCTCCTGAATCAATCAACGTTACTTTATCACCAACCGCATTTTGAATAAAAGGTCTGAGTAATGGATAGTGAGTACAGCCCATGACTAGTGTATCAATGTTTTTATCATCAAAAAAAGCTAACGTTTCATTAACAACTCGTTCAGCGATTTCTGATTCGTATTGATCACTCTCGACAATTGGGACGAACTTTGGACAAGGTAAGCTCGTCACAAATAAATTAGGATTTTTTTCATGTAACGTATTACTATATGCGCTACTTTTAATCGTACCTTCCGTCCCAATAACGCCTACTCTTTGGTTTTTAGATGACTTAATTGCCGCTCTACTTCCTGGTTTTATAACACCAATCACTGGGATTGCTAATTTTTCTCGTAAATCATCCAAGGCAGCAGCCGTTGCTGTATTACAAGCAATCACTAACATTTTTATCCCTTTACTTAACAAAAAAGATGTCATATCCCAAGTGAATTCTAAAACTTGTTCTGAGGGCCGAGGTCCATATGGCATTCTAGCTGTATCACCTAAATAGTATATTTTTTCGTTTGGTAATTGTTTAAGTGCTTCTTTTACAACTGTTAATCCACCAACACCTGAATCAATAAATCCAATTGCTTGATTATTCATTTTCTAACCTCTTTTTCGATTACTTATCAATCTTAATTATGACTTGTCTTTACTCAAAATTCAAGTCTAGTCATTTAACATTAATTTATGAAAAATCAATATCATCTAATCTTAAATAACGGTATAATACTTGTATATTATATATCCAGAGGGAGATCCATATGAAACCAAATTTGATTGAAAATTTATTATCAGCTGACAACAATGATACATTCGCATATGAACTTATTCGCGATAGTTTAATACCAGAAGTAATTGGTACGGATACAACAATTTTATACTGGGTTGGTAAAAAAATGGCCCGTAATGCTAACCTCGCTAATATTGCAGACCTTATTACCTTTTTTGAAAAGGCAAATTGGGGTACTCTTGAAGTGGTTAAAGAAAAAAAAGACAAGCAAACTTGGTTACTATCTGGTAATATTGTTACCTTCAGACAGAATCAGATTAAGTCTGCTGATTTTAACCTAGAAGCTGGGTTTATTGCTGAAACTATCCAAATTCAAAGTGGTTTCACATCAGAAACAATAATTGAAAATCAAAATAATAAATCCGGTGTTTCAATTATTGTTCAAACTGATTTAAAAGATCCTAATATGACAGAACCAACTGACCAATTTCACTTCAAAGTACCAACTGAAACTGAATAATTATCGAATAGATAATTAAAAAGAGCTGACTTTAAAAGTCAGCTCTTTTTAATTACTAAATATATTGTGCTAAAACTTCTTTAACCTGATCTTTTGAATGATAACCGACGATTGTATCAACAACTTCGCCATCTTTTTTAATCATTAAAGTTGGAATACTCATGATACCAAAAGATTGTGCTGTTGCTGGATTTTGATCAATATCCATTTTAGAAAATTTTACTTTATCGCCCATTTCTTGTTCTAAATCTTCAATAGCTGGCGATTGCATACGACAAGGACCACACCATGTTGCCCAAAAATCTGTCAATGTTACACCTGAATCTGTTACTTTTTCAAATTCTTTATCTGTAATTGCTTGTACCATTTGAATTCCCCCTTTTATTATTTATGTGACCATCATATCAAAGAAAATAATACCACGCCACATTTTTGCTTACAAAAAGTAAACGTTACTTGAATTCTACGATAGTTGCGCCATTTCCACCAGCATTGGGTGCTGCAAATTCAAATGACTTAACATGACGATTTGATTTCAAATAATCTGTTATTCCAGTTCTTAAGGCTCCAGTCCCTTTACCATGAACAATAGTAACAGAAGCATATCCAGCAAGTAAAACAGAATCAATATACTGATCAACTTGGCTCATTGCATCATCATAGCGCTGTCCACGAAGATCAAGCGATGTTGAAACGCTTGTTGAAGCCGCATTTTTAAAAATGGTTCTATCCTTTTTATCATTCTCGATATGAACTTTTTGAAGGTCGTTTTCATTAATTTTCATTTTTAGAATACCAAGTTGAACTTCCCACTCTGTCTTACTCATTTTTTTAACTAAAACACCTTGTTGACCATAAGTTTTAACTAAGACATCGTCGTTCACATGGAATTCTTGTTTATTTTTAGCTCGTTGTAGGACCTTATTTTTCTTCAAAGCATTTGTTGGTTGATGCATTTGTGATAATTGTGATTTTGCATCAATTAATTCATGTTCTTTAACAGCTTGTCCTTGAAGCATCTGCATTTGGCGAATTTCTTTTATTATTTTATCTGCATTTATTTCTGCTTCTGCCACGATTTCATTAGCTTTTCCCTTAGCCTTATCCGTCATTGACTCTCTTTGCGCAACAAACTCGGCATACTGTTTAGCTAGGTCATCATGTAATTTCGTTGAATCTTCTAGTTGTGCTTTTAATGCCAGTGTCTCATCTTCTGCCTTTTTTCGCTTACTCATTAAGTCAGAAATCATTTCATTCAAATCTTGGCTATCTTGATTGGTCAAGTTTTGCGCTTGATCAACAACATTTGACGCTAACCCAATTTTACGAGAAATATCAAACGCATTACTACGACCAGGTATTCCAATTAATAATCGATAAGTTGGTTGTAACGTTTCACTATCAAATTCCATACTAGCATTAATTGTTCCAGCACGATTAAACCCATACGCTTTTAATTCGGGATAATGTGTTGTAGCAACTGTATAACTACCTTTTTCTCCAACAGCATCAAGAATTGCAATCGCCAAAGCTGCACCTTCTTGTGGATCCGTTCCAGCTCCTAATTCATCAAATAAAACTAATGAATGTTCGTTAATATTAGCTAAAATAGAAACGATATTAGTCATATGAGCAGAAAATGTACTTAAGCTCTGTTCAATCGATTGTTCATCCCCAATATCTGCAAAGATATCTTCAAAAATACCAATACGACTACCTTCATTTGTTGGAATATTTAAACCTGATTGTCCCATCATCTGAATTAAGCCTAATGTTTTTAACGTAATTGTTTTACCACCGGTATTAGGTCCCGTAACAACAATTGCTTGATAATCTTTTCCTAACATAATATCGTTAGCAACTACTTTTTTACTATCCAATAAAGGATGACGTGCTTGTCTTAAAAAAATGTCATTTTCAACACTAATTGCTGGTTCAGTTGCTTTAATTGAGCTTGCATATTGTGCCTTTGCATTAACAAAATCGAAATGTCCTAAAATATAAGCATTTTCTAAAATTTCTGCTGTAAAAGGTGCAACTAATTCAGATAACTCTGCCAAAATACGACGTTCTTCATCTGCTTGAGCAAGTTGCTGTTCGCGTAAATGATTATTCATCTCGACAATTGCTTGCGGTTCAATAAATAAGGTCTGTCCTGTTGCACTTTGGTCATGAACAGCGCCACCAAATTGACCACGATATTCTGCCTTAACAGGGATAACGTAACGTTCATTTCTAATTGTAATTAATGTTTCACTTAAATATTTAGCACTTTTACCACGCGTAAATTCTTGTAGTTTAGCTCTAATGGCACTTTCCGAGCGTAAAATATTTTGTCGAATATTATGCAATACTGGTGAAGCCTCATCAGTAATGTGACCATCATTTTCAATTGACTGATTCAACCTACGATTAATTTCAGGTAGATTTTCAAGCTTTTCTATCCATTCAAATAATCTCGTTAATTCAATTTCAGAATCTGCTAAATCTTTAAAAAATAATTTAACCTCATTAGTCGTTCGTAGTACACGACCAACAGCAGATAGCTCTTTACCATTCAAAGAAGCTCCCATATCTAACCGTTTCATATGTGGCTTAACGTTGACTAATTGTGGTAAAGGAATGCCACCGCGGAGTCGCAATATCTTCACAGCATCTTGTGTTTCGTCTAAATCCTTTTGGATTTTTTCGAGATTAGTCATCGGCTCTAATGCCTTAACTTCTTCTTGTCCAGATTCAGTAGATATAAATGTTTGAATTTGTTGTTTAACTTTTTGATATTCTAATGTCTTTAATCCTTTTTCGTTCATACTTTAATTCTCCTAACATTTAATCTGTAGATGATGTATTTGTAATGAACATCTTTTTAGCTATTGTTGGCGTATCTGTTAGTATTTTTTGAGCAACCGTCGATTCTAAAACAGCTTCATTAACTTTTTGATTAGGCCAAGCCGACAAAATAATTAACCCAATAAAAATAAAAACAAACATCAGTATAACCGATAGAACCCCACCAATTAGTGAATTCACCTGATGAATAACTGGTAATTTTGTAACAGAATTTATTACTCTAATAATACCTCTAATGAGTATACCGCCAACCACAAATAAAGCCGCAAATACAATCATCGAATAAAAGTTAGTCTGAAGATGGTTCGTAATAGATGTCTTATCAGTTTCCATAATTTTAGGGAAACGTTCTCCCAACCAAATAGTAACAGGATTTGTTAAAACTTTAGCAAATAAATAGATAGCGATAAATCCTACAATTCTCAAAAGCGTTAATACTAATCCTTTTCTATAACCGTTAAAAAATGACACAATTAATAAAAAGATAACAATTAAAGAAACTGTCATAATATTACTCCTTTACTTGTGTTTCACCATTAATTTCATTTAATTTTTCTTGTAATTTAATTTGATCTGAAACTGCGTTGATAGCTACTAATATCGCTACTTGTTCATCATCTATTTCAGGTAGCATGTCCTTCACTGATTGAAATTCATTTTTCACCAATGTTGCTACGGCGTCCATGTGTGTGTCTGATTCTGATCCAATAATTGTATACACTTTTTTACCGATTTTAGTCTTATATCTATTCTTTTGATTTTCCAATGAACACCCTCCTTACATTTAATCATTTAAAAATAATTTTACCACGAATTGATCAAAAGAGATATGTGTATCATAGTCCATAATATATAATTTAAAACAAAATAAAAAAGTTAAACCAATTTGGCTCAACTTTTTAAATAATCTTCTATTGCATACTTTCATCTGAAAGGAAGGTATTCAATACTTCTTCTACCATATCCCATTCATCATCGTCTTCGATTGGTTCTAAATCACTTTCAGTTGCTTCACCATTCTCATTAGGACTAAATGAGTAAGCTTGAATTTCAACCTCTTCATCAGCTTCTGAGCCAAGTGGATAAAGCATAATATATGATTTATTGTAATCATCAGATTCAAAGGTAAACAGAACTTCAAAAAGTGTTTCATTACCGTTATCATCTACTAATGTAATCTGTTGGTTTTCTTCTTCATTATTCATATTGTGACCTCACTTTATTCTTTAGTTAATTTGCCTTTACCATCTAAATAATTCTGTAAAATTAGGCTTGCAGCAAGTTTATCAATAACTTTTTTTCTTTTTTTTCTTGATGTATCGGCCTGTTCAACAAGCATACGTTCTGCCTCAACAGTTGTCAACCGTTCATCTTGAAAATCAATTGGCAAGCCAAAAGTTTCAACTAATAACTCGCCGTACTTTTGCGCAGCTTCAGCACGAGGGCCTAATGAGTTGTTCATATTTTTGGGTAAGCCGAGTACAAAGCCAGTTACTTCATACTCTGTAACCAATTCTTTGACACGTTCAATACCAAAGTCACTTCTGTCTTCATTAATACGAATAATTTCAACGCCTTGGGCAGTCCATCCTAATAAATCGCTCATTGAAACGCCGACCGTTCTTGAACCAATATCCAAGCCCATTAATCTCATTTAATTTCCTACTTTTCTTCTGTATTTAAGTAATTTTTAACTAACTCTTCAACAATTTCATCGCGTTCATATTTTCTAATTAAATTACGTGCGTCATTAAATCTAGGAATATAAGCAGGATCGCCCGATAACAAATAGCCAACAATCTGGTTAATAGGGTTGTACCCTTTTTCTTCTAATGATTGGTAAACAGTTACCAATGTATCGTGGACATCTTTTTTATTATTTTCGTCAAAATTAAAGAACATTGTTTTATCTAATGAACTCATAACGTGGCACCCCCATCAATTTATTAACCTAGCTCTATTCTACTAAAAAAAGGACCATTCGACAATCAAAACAAGCTGATGTAATCAAGCCGTAATATAATAAAGAGTATTTATCTATTTATTATTAGATAAATACTCCTTTAATTATTATTTGGTTTGATTATTTAACCAATTTGCTGCTTCTTTGATTGCATCAGCTAAACCTGCTGGATTTTTACCACCTGCTTGAGCTAAGTCTGGTCGGCCACCGCCACCACCGCCAACAAGTGGCGCAATCGTCTTAATTAAATCGCCCGCTTTTAATCCTGATTTAATGCCATCAGCACTAACTGCCGTAATTAAATTAACTTTACCGTCATCACTTGTTGTTCCAATAGCCAAAACATCTGATAATTCTTGGGTTTTCCATTGGTCAGCCAATTGACGTAATTGAGACATCCCTGAAACTGAAACTTTTGCTGCAATTAACGTTTTACCATTAATTTCTTGTTTATTTTTGAAAACATCCCCAGCTTGTTGGCTAGCAATTTTATCTTCAAATGCTTGAATTTGTTGTTCACTTACTTTTAATGCACTTTGTAATTGTTCAATTTTATTTGAAACTTCTACGACTTTATTTACTTTTACTTGTTGTGCTACTGTTTCTAAGAGTTCGTTACGTCCGTTTAAGAAATCAAAAGCTTCTTTAGAAGTTACTGCTTCAATACGACGAACGCCGGCACCAACACCTGATTCAGAAATAATTTTAAATAAGCCGATTTCACTCGTATTTGAAACGTGCGTACCACCACAGAATTCAATTGAATAATCGCCAATTTTCACAACCCGCACAATTTTTCCATATTTTTCTGAGAATAAAGCAATGGCACCCATATTTTTAGCAGAATCAATATCTGTTTCAACAGTTTCAACAGCTAACTCAGCCCAAATCTTATCGTTAACAATCTTTTCAACTTGTTTTAACTGTTTCTCTGAAACGGAACCAATATTTGTAAAATCAAACCGTAGATAAGTGGGTTCGACTAATGACCCAGCTTGATGTGTATGTTCGCCCAGAACATCTCGCAATGCTTGATCAAGTAAATGTGTCGCCGTATGATTTTTTTCAACTTTTTTATGGAAATCTTGATTAATTTCTAGTGTCACTAATTGGTCTTTTTTCATTGCTGCAAGAACTTTAATGGCGTGTAAATTTTGTCCATTAGGTGCATGTTGAACTTCTTCAACTTCAGCAATAACATTGCCTTCTGTATCTTTGATAGTTCCTTTATCAGCAACTTGTCCACCCATTTCAGCGTAAAATGGTGTTTTTGAAAAAATAACTTGAGCGTTATCACCTGGTTTTATGTTATCTACTAACTCGTTATCCACAATTAAATCAACCACTTTGGCGTCATCCACATTAGCTTGTGTATAACCAACATATTCACTAATTGTTTTAATATCTGTTAACATCCCATTTTGAACACCCATTGATTTAGCATTACTACGTGCAGCACGAGCACGATCCTTCTGCTGTTGCATTTCAGCGTTAAACCCTACTTGATCTACAGATAATCCTTCATCTTCGGCATATTCTTTCGTTAATTCAAATGGAAAACCATAAGTATCGTACAATTTAAAGACACCAGCACCAGTTAGCTCTACTTTATTTTCTTTTTTAGTCGTTAAAATAAGATTATTTAATAACTGTAATCCATCTTTTAATGTTTCATTAAATCGTTCTTCTTCAGAACGAACAATTTTAGAAATATACTCTGATTGTTCTAAAACTTCCGGATAATAATCCTTCATAATATTACCAACAACAGGTACAAGTTGCGTTAAAAATGATCCTTCTATCCCTAATTTTTGTCCATGCATCACTGCACGACGAATTAATCGACGAATAACATAGCCACGTCCTTCATTAGAAGGTAAAGCGCCATCACCAATGGCAAATGAAATTGCACGCGCATGATCTGCAATAACCTTAAATGAAATATCATCTTGGGCATTATCATCATATTTTTTATTATTACTCATTTTTTCAGTTGCATCAATTAAGGGTAAGAATAAATCTGTTTCAAAATTAGTTTTTGCATTTTGGAAAATCGAAACAACACGTTCTAAACCCATCCCCGTATCAATATTTTGATGAGGTAGTGGTTCATAGTTATTTTCAGGTGTGTGATTAAATTCAGAGAACACGATATTCCAAACTTCTAGATAACGTTCATTTTCGCCACCAGGATAATTTTCGTCATCATCCTCAGCTAAGTTATTAAAACTTTGTCCACGATCATAAAAAATTTCTGTATCAGGTCCACTAGGTCCTTGTCCAATATCCCAAAAGTTATCTTCTACTTCTACTAGATGATCCTTTGGTAACTTAACTTCTTCTAACCAGATACGTTTTGCTTCCAAATCTTTTGGGTAAACAGTAACGTATAGTTTTTCAGCATCAAATGCGAACCATTTTTCACTTGTTAATAATTCCCAAGCCCAATTAATTGCTTCTGGTTTAAAATAATCCCCAATTGAGAAATTACCCAACATTTCGAATAACGTATGATGACGTGCTGTCTTACCAACATTCTCGATATCATTCGTACGAATACTTTTTTGGGCATTCGTAATTCTAGGATTTTCTGGTACAACTGATCCATCAAAATATTTTTTTAAAGTTGCAACACCGGAATTAATCCACAGTAATGTGGGATCATCCACAGGTAGTAATGAGGCACTAGGTTCAATTGTATGGCCTTTTTCTTTAAAGAAATCTAAATACATTTGGCGTATTTCAGTACTTGTCATTTTTTTCATAAGTGTGACTTCCCTTCTATTTTTAAGCAAAAAACACCGCTGCGAGTAAGGACGCTTATAGCGCGGTACCACCTTACTTGCAACGATGTTTTAGTCGTTTACCTCTTAAACTCGATAACGTTGAGTGGACGTCATTCTATTAATACTTAACACAAGGCAGCTTTTTTAAATAATCATTTCTCTCAGCAAATGAAATGTTTCTGTTAGGCTATTTAAATTTATCCCTGTTTCTAATAAAAATTATATTGAAATCGACTCAAATTGTCAAATTAAGCTTACGACTCTTTACGATTTTGTTTTCTGTTAACGCGACGATCCATTTGATCTTTACGTTTAATTGCTTTTTGAATCTTTTTCTTATATCCAGGTTTACGTTTTTTCTTCTCTTTTTTAACCATTCCTTTGATTACTGGAGCTAAAGGATCTTTGGTTTGTTTACGATTTTCACGGCGATTACGATCATAAGAATCAACGATTTCACCTTTTTTAATATCTTTAGGTGCAAATTTAATCCCCATTGCTTCTAACTCAGCAATTTTATTTTCTTCATTTGGTTCATATAACGTCATCGCAATACCACTCAAACCGTTACGACCAGTACGTCCAACACGATGAATGAAGAATTCTAAATCATTTGGAATATCATCATTGATGACATGTGAAACACCCTCAATATCAATTCCACGCGCTGCCAAATCAGTTGCGACAACATATTGAAAATCTAAATTTTGAACTTCTTTCATGACACGTTTTCGTTCACGAGCTGGCACATCACCATGAATTTTAGCAACTTTTAAATTCTTACCACGTAAATACTCAACAATTTCATCAACACGTGTTTTTGTATTTGCAAAAATAAGTGCGATATATGGTTGTCCCATCGTAATTAATTGATAAATAACTTCATTACGATCATGACCCTTCGTTGGAATAATCCAGTTTTCAATCGTATCACTAATAACTGATTTAGCTGCAATTTCTTCAACTACTGGGTTCTTCATGTATTTCTTTAAAAATGGTTGTAATTTTTGTGGAATAGTTGCTGAAAACACCATCATTTGAAGATCAGAAGGTAATGCAGATGCAATTTGATCAGTTTCTTTCAAAAACCCTAAATCAAGTGTCATATCTGCTTCATCTACAACTAAAGTTGATGCATTATGAATATCTAAAGCGTTACTGCTCATTAAATCAGCAATACGTCCAGGTGTCCCAATGACAATTTGTGGTTGTCTTCTACTTAATTTATCGATTTGACGCTGTTTATCTGTCCCACCAACATAATTTTGAATATGAATAGGTTCGGGACTAAATTCTGCCAATTGCTTAGCAGCTTCATAAATTTGGTAAGCAAGTTCACGACTTGGTGTCGTAATAACTGCTTGAACCGTATTATTTGAAGGATCAAGTTGATTAAAGATTGGTAATAGGAAAGTATGTGTTTTACCACTACCCGTTTGTGATTGACCTACAACGCTTTTACCCTTTAAAACAACTGGTATTAAGCGTTGTTGAACTTCTGTTGGTACATTAAAATGAATTGCTTCAATCGCTTTTAAAAGATACGATTTCAATCCAAAATTTTTAAAATTTTCTGGCATTTTATTCTCCCGTATATGTCTTAGCTAAATCATCAAGTGATTTAACTATTTCTTCGTACTCTGCTTGGTCTTTAGCTCTTGCACCACTGGCCATGGGATGTCCACCACCATCATGCTCTTTTGCTAACTGATTGATTACAGGACCTTTTGATCGTAATCGAACGCGATAGCTACCATCCTTTTGCTGCACAAAAATTGCCCAACATTGAACTTCAATAATTTTACCTGGTAAAGGTACAATTTGAGATGAACCAGCATCGCCCAACTCTATTGAATCTAGATAGTCATGTGTCAATATGACATATGCTGCTTTATGTTCTGTAATAACTAAATTATCATATACATATCCTGATAACTTAGCGACACCTGCGGTAATATTGTCCATTTTTTGGTTTATTTTAGTAGTTGAAAAATGATAAGTCATTAATTCAGCAACCACTTGCATCGTATGTGCAGTTGTTGCTGAATACATGAATCGACCTGTATCGCCAACAATTCCGGCGTATAACATCCTAGCCGCATCATCAGTAACTACAAGTTCTCCACCAACGCCATCAACTAAATCCATAACTAATTCAGAACTACTTGATGCATTTGTTTTCACCCAAACTAAATCACCATAAACGTCTTCATTGGGATGATGATCCAATTTAATTAGGTAGGCACCACTTGTATATCGATCATCTTCAACTCTTGGACGATTAGCCGTATCAATCACGATGACGAGTGCATTATTATACGTCTCATCAGAAATTTCATCTTGGTCACTAATCCATACTAATCCAGCTGAGGGCGCACCAACTTGATAAACCTTTTTGTCAGGAAAACTAGCACGAATAATTGCTGCTAACCCCGATTGAGATCCAATTGCATCAGGGTCTGGACTTTGATGACGATGAATAATAATCGTATCAAATTGTTTAATTTTTTTTAAAATTTCTAACTCAATTTTCACTTAAATGACTCCTTCTTAGAACTCAAATGGAATATCAATCTCGGGAATAATCCCCACACCATCATTCAATAATTGAACAAATTCAACTGGATTTTGTTCAATTTTGGTAAACGTATTGTAATGAATTGGAACAACCTTTTTTGCCTGTACAAATTCAGCTGCAATTGCAGCATCTTCTAAACCCATTGTATAAGTATCACCAATCGGTAAAAATGCTAAATCAACAGGTTCCATATGATTAACTAACTTCATATCTGAAAATAAAGCCGTATCTCCTGCATGATACAAGACTTTCCCATCAATATGCAATTCAAACCCTGCAGCTACACCTAATGTTCTCGCTGTACCATCAATTACCAAGGCAGCAGTATGCCACGCGGGAATAAGTTTTACTGAACCGAAAGGTAATTTAAGCTGACCACCAAAATTTAAAGGCTCAACAATTAAACCCTCATCTTCAAAATAATTAGCTAGTTCATTGATTGTAACGACTTTAGCCCCTGATTTTTTTGCTAACTCAATTGTATCACCCACATGATCGTAGTGTGCATGCGTCACTAAAATATAATCTGGATTTAATTCGTCAATAGTCGTTTTAACTAACGGATTATCTTTAATGAATGGATCAATTAAGATCGTCAACTTATCGTCAGTAACAATTTGAATACTAGATTGTCCAAGCCATGTAATTTTCATGTTTAGTCTTCTTTCGTTTCCAAAGTTGCTCTTAAGTATAACGGTTATTGAGGCCAATTACAAAGGCTGTTTTGTGTCTTTTTTCCCAAATAATGGTAGTTTCATATTTTCAAAACCAATTGGTGCTAAATTTGTCATCGTTAATCCAAGTAACCTAATTCCCTTTTCTGCACCCAATATATCGTCAAAAATCTGTCGTCCATAAAAATAAATAGTTGCTGCATCATTACGAATAAATTCTTCCAATGTTAATCTTTTTGTTAGCGTCGTAAAATCCTGATAGCGAACTTTAATGACTAACGTTTTCCCATGTTTTTGTTGTTTACTCAACGTTTCTGAAACTAAATGTGCAATATACCTAAGTTGTGTTTCAACTTCATCCGTTGTCATCAATAACTTCCCGTATGTTCGCTCGCTACCAATCGATTTTCTCTCTCTTTGCCACTCGACTGGACGATCATCAACACCTCGTACTCGTTTATATAAGAAGTACCCTAATTTACCAAATTGTTGAATTAATTCAACTTCAGATTTTTCTAATAATTCTTTTCCAGTAAGGATACCTTGATTAATCATTTTTGGTTCTGTTTTTTTTCCAACGCCTCTAAATTTACCAATTGGCAATTCAGATAAAAAAGGAATGACATCTTCTGGCAGAATTAATGTCATTCCAGCTGGTTTATTGTAATCGGACGCTAGTTTTGCTAAAAATTTATTATAAGAAACACCCGTTGAACAGGTTAAATGTAATTTTTGATAGATTTCTCTTTGAATCATGTGCGCTGCTTGAATAGCACTTTTAATTTCTTTTTTATTCTGTGTAATATCAAGATAGGCTTCATCAAATGCAATTGGCTCAATCATTTCTGTATATTCATGAAATATTTCATGAAGCTGTCTTGAAACTTCTTTATATAGTGTGAAATCAGGCGATTTAAAAATAGCTTTAGGACAAATTTCATAAGCTTCTTGGGCTGCCATAGCAGAATGGATACCTAATTTTCTTGCCTCATAATTTGCTGTAGCAACAACACCACGACCACCATTTTTTCTAGGATCCTGGGCAATAACTAATGGTTGTCCAATAAATTCAGGATGTTCACGCTCTTCAATTGACGCATAAAAAGCATCCATATCGACATGGATAATTTTTCTTTTTAATAAATTATCGTCTATTGTAATACCATTTAATTCAGCCATTAGTCCCACATCCTTTTCATGCAATTTTACACGAACGCACGTTCCTTTTCAAATTAATTGCTCTTTATTGTCCATTAAGATATAAAAATACCTCATTATCGTTAAACTTATGTTTAACAATTATGAGGTACTTCATATTATTCACCTATAACAGAATTATCCTTATTTAATTTAAAAATTTTACCTTCTACATTAAGATTATCTTTAATAGACTTTTGTAATTGTAACATTGCCTCATCAATAATTTCATTCTGTTCTTTATTGACAGATTCCATTACCATAACAGCATTTTTTGTATCATCTGTTAACATTGTTCTTTTACCATCTCGCCAATTTAAGCATCTGCAAACTGCTCCATCATCATCATAATATAAAACTTCACCAAGCAGAGCTGGTTCATTTTTATCATCACCTAAAGGATAAAAAGCTTCTCCACCTTTAGCAACACCTAAATGAAGATCTCCTTTGATAGCATCTGTATCTTCACCACCAACAGGTACACCATACTCTAATGAAATACTATTGTACAGGTCAACAAGCGGATTTATTGAACCCACACCTTTACCCTGATCAACTCGTTTAAGTAAAGCTTCAATTGATGAACGAGCACCTTTTTTCTTCTTAAAATTTTGGTATGCTTCACGCCAATTAGCCACGACTAAATTGTCTTTGAATGATTCATTTGTTAAATATTTTTGAGCTTTATCCCCAGCTTGTTCAAGCATGTTATCATAAAAATCGGTTTGATTTTCTTTAGGATGATTATCTATATCTTTTAAAAGCATAATATTAATTTGTGCATCTGGAAAGATGTTCCAAAAATCTTCATCTATAATAATTTTATTCATCATTACTCTCCTTATAAATTTATACTTTTATAATCGCTTTCGTACTATAATACTTCTGATATTTTGTCTATTAAAATAATATTTCCCTAAATAATTAAAATTATCATGCAAGAGTTACTTCAATTAATACCGAAGGATTAACGTTTTTTACTTTTTAGGATCGTATATCCAGTAATTACCATCATCCGTTAATAATTTATCTGAAGCCGTTGGACCCATCGATCCACTTAAATAGTTAGGGAATAACGTTTTATCATCATTATCGTTATGCCATGTCTCTAAAATCACATCGGCTACATTCCATGCCTTAGCAACTTCATTCCAATGAGCAAAATTAATTGCATTTCCATCTAACGCATCCAAAATTAACTTTTCGTATGCTTCTGGTGTTTTAGCTTTTGTTTCAGGTGAATTAACATAATCTAAATTCGTTTTATTCGTGTTAAAGCCTTGCCCAATTTCTTTAGTATTAATCGTCAATCTAAATCGTTCATCAGGTTCAACTGTAATTGTTAATACATCTTTACCTAAATGTTCATGTTCAGCACTTGTTCCAAAAATATTTTTTTCAACATTTTTAAAAACAATATTGATTTCAGTATTTTTCTCGACAAGACGTTTACCACTGCGAACATAAACTGGCACACCAGCCCAACGATCATTGTCAATCATTAAACGACCAGCAATAAATGTTTCAATCATTGAATCAGGTGAAATCTGTTTTTCCTCACGATAAGCCTTTTCGGTTCCTGCCTCATTTGCACCATATTGTCCACGAACAAAGTTTTTATTAACTTCATCAGGTTTTAAGATACGGATTGCTTTTAAAGCCTTTAATTTTTCTTTACGAATTTCTGATGCAACAAATTCTTTTGGCATGTCCATTGTTAATAATGAAACAACTTGCATAATGTGATTTTGGAACATATCACGCATAGCGCCACTCGTTTCATAGTACCCGCCACGTTCTTCAACACCTAATGACTCACTCAACGTTAATTGAATATTATCTATATACTTATTATTCCACAATGTTTGCGTAATAATATTACCAAAACGAATTGCTGGAATATTTTGAATCATTTCCTTACCTAGGTAATGATCAATTCTAAATATTTGATCTTCATCAAAAGTATTTGTAATTTCATCATTTAACTTTTTAGCACTTTCAAAATTGCGTCCAAAAGGTTTTTCAATAATTAAACGGTTGAATCCATTTTTAGTTACTAACTTTTGTGACCCTAAATGAGTCGCAATCGTACCAAAAAATTGAGGTGACATTGCTAAGTAGAACATACGGTTACCTTCAATTTGGTATTTTTCATCAAGTTTATCTGCTAATTTTTTTAAAGTTATATAATGTGCAACATCAGTCACATCATGTGATTGATAATAAAAATGTGATACGAAATCAGCAATTTTATTAGCATCATCGCTAACATTAACTAAAGATTCAGTAACAACGTTTTGA
The DNA here is from genome assembly GCF_056782135.1 of Dellaglioa sp. CoH-56-MRSF-11. Next base: position 40,120 of record NZ_JBXAYE010000007.1, read on the forward strand.
TAAAAATCATCTGTCCAAGGACGTCTTGCAGTCCCAATTACAGCAAAGTTGGCATCTAAAAATCCTTTTTCAAATAGTTTGAAAAGAGATGGATACAATTTTCGCTTTGCTAAATCTCCGGTTCCACCAAAGATAATAAATAAGGCCTTTTGTTGAGTTTCCATTATTCCACACCACTCTCATTTTTGAGGTTTCAGTCCTCTTTATTAGTAAAATCAATAGTATAAGTTTACATTTTATTAGTAAAATAAACAAGAAAGTTGGTCTTAAACTAGACAATAAAAAAAGTATTAACTCTGATTAGCACAAAGTTAATACTTGAAAATAATTATTTTTCGTCAGAAGAGAATTTATCTTCTTCAGTTTTTGTTTCAATAACTGCATCAGTAGTTGTTTCTTCCTTAACTGCAGCTGCAGGTTCTACTTTAACTGCGGCAGGAAGGACACGTGCGATTGCTGAGCGTTCAAATGTTAAGAAAATACCGTCACAATCAAGTGTAACAGTTTTTGCCTCTTCATCAAAACTATCAATAACGCCGTGTAAACGACCAATAGTTACTACTGCATCCCCAGGTTTTAATTGGTTCATCATATCTTGTTGTTTTTGTTGTTGTTTTTTTTGTGGACGAATCATCATGAAATACATCAAGACGAATAAAGCCACAATCATTAAAATACTACTATATTGCATTAATAAGTCACCTCTATTTCTTTTTTCTTACTACACAAGGGTATCAAACTTATTGACTGAACACCACAGTTATTCAAAAAAATTTAAAAATTCTTAGGATTTTTATCATAAAATCCATATTGTTCAAAAAATGCTTCACGAAATTCTAATAAGTTGTCATCCATAATAGCTTGACGAACATCAGCCATTAAATGTGTTAAAAAATACAAATTATGATAACTAGTTAAACGAATACCAAATGTTTCATCTGCTTTAATCAGATGACGTAAATAAGCACGCGTATAATTCTTACATGTATAACAATCACAGTTTTCATCTAATGGTCTAAAGTCTCGTTCATATTTCGCATTTTTTACAACAACACGGCCCATTGAAGTCATTGTTGTCCCATTTCTAGCAATACGTGTTGGTAACACGCAATCAAACATATCAATTCCACGTAACACCCCATCAATCAAGGCGTCAGCTGAACCAACACCCATTAGATACCGTGGCTTGTCTTCTGGTAACAATGGCGTTGTGAAATCTAAAACGCGGTTCATTTCAGCTTTTGATTCCCCTACCGATAACCCACCTATTGAATAACCAGGAAAGTCCATTGAAACTAAATCACGCGCACTTCGTTCTCTCAAATTTCGATGACCGCCACCTTGAACAATTCCAAATAAAGCCTGTTCTTTCGGATTCAAATGAGCTTCAAGTCCTCTTTCAGCCCAGCGGCTTGTCCGATCAACTGATTTGCTAATATAGTCATAACTTTCAGAAAATGGTGGACATTCATCAAAACTCATCATAATATCCGCACCTAAAGCATTTTCTATGTGGATCGCTTTTTCTGGTGATAAGAATAATTTTTCTCCATTTAGATGACTTCTAAATTTGACGCCTTCCTCAGTAATATCACGCATCTTTGCTAATGAAAATACTTGAAAGCCACCCGAATCAGTCAAAATACCTTTATCCCAATTCATAAATTTATGTAACCCACCAGCTTCTTGTACGACATCTTCACCGGGGCGTAACCATAAATGATAGGTGTTTGATAAGATAATATTAGCACCAAGTTCGTCTAATTCTTCAGGTGCCATTGATTTAACAGATGCTAGTGTACCTACGGGCATAAACATTGGCGTTGGGAAAGTTCCGTGAGGTGTAATAATTTCACCAAGTCTGGCACCTGTCCGTTTGTCTTTTTTGATTAACCGATACTTAATTGCGGGCTCTACCATTATTAATTCTCCATCCTATTTAATATACATTGCATCGCCGAAGCTAAAGAATCGATATTTAGAATCAACTGCATGTTTATATGCGTTTAAAATATTTTCTCTTCCTGTAAATGCTGCAACCAACATTACTAATGTTGATTTTGGTAAATGAAAATTAGTTATAAATCCTTCAACAACCTTAAATTCATATCCTGGTTTAATGAAAATTTCCGTCCAACCACTGTCAGCTTGAATAGCGCCCTTAAATTTTGAGCCAATTGTTTCAAGTGTCCGAATTGTAGTTGTTCCTGTCGCAATAATTTTACCACCTGATTTACGAACATCATTTAATTGTTGAGCTGCATCCTCAGTTAAACGATAAAATTCACTATGCATTTTATGGTCTGCAATATTCGTTTCACTAACAGGTCTAAATGTCCCTAATCCAACATGTAGCGTTAAATAAACAAGATGAACACCTTTAGCTTCAATCTTTTCTAATAATTCATTTGTAAAATGTAAACCAGCTGTAGGTGCTGCTGCCGATCCAACTTCCTTTGAATAAACCGTTTGGTACATTTCTTGATCTTCAAGCGTTTCTTTAATATAAGGAGGTAGCGGCATTTCGCCAAGTTCATTCAGAATTTCCATAAATATACCCTCATATTCAAAACGAATCATGCGGCCACCATGTTCTAGCTCTTCAATGATCGTTGCCGTTAAGCGGCCATCACCAAAACTAATCACAGAACCAACCTTCATTTTTTTAGCAGGTTTTACTAATGTTTCCCAGTTATCACCATCAGTATTGTTCAATAGCAACACTTCGATGTGGCCACCAGTATCAGGTCTAATTCCATGAATTCTAGCAGGCATCACCCGCGAATCGTTCATTACAAGAGCGTCCCCAGCATTTAATTGGTCAATTACATTATAGAAATAATCATCCTTGATTTTACCTGTCTCATGATCCAAGATTAACATCCGAGATGCATCACGTTCTTCTAAGGGTGTTTGCGCAATTAATTCTTGAGGCAATTCATAATCGAAATCTTCAGTACTTAGTTGTTTAGTCAAAATATCGTCATCCTTCTCTATTTATTCTCGTTAAAGTCATAAGGTCGATTCAAATGTTCATAAGCTTCCATTGTTGCAACTCGCCCTCTTGGTGTGCGTTTTATAAAGCCAATTTGCATTAAATAAGGTTCAACCATTTCAGCAATGGTCTCTGTTTCTTCCCCTATATTGGCTGCTAACGTACTCAAACCAACTGGACCACCTTGATAGAAATCAATCATAGTCTCTAAAAGTTTGCGATCTGTCTCATCTAATCCACGGTTATCCACGGCAAGTAGATTTAACGCATGATCAGCCGTTGCTTGGTTAATTTCACTTTGGTCAGAAACTTCTGCAAAATCACGAACTCTTTTTAATAGGCGATTCGCAATTCGTGGTGTTCCACGTGAGCGTCGAGCTAACTCATGAGCGCCACTTTCTTCAATTTTTGTATTGAAAATATCTGCTGATCGAATGACAATTTCTTGCAAATCAGATTGATTATAATAGGCCATATGTTCAACAATCCCAAATCGATCTCGTAACGGTGCTGATAGAAGGCCCGCCCGTGTTGTTGCACCAATCAATGTGAATGGAGGTAGTGGAAAATGAACGGGATGTGCTGTTGGGCCTTGGCCAACAACAATATCTACAAAAAAATCTTCCATAGCTGAATACAACATTTCTTCAACCATCTTGGGTAAACGATGAATTTCATCAATAAATAAGACATCCCCAGGTTGTAATTCATTTAAAAGTGCCACAAGATCTCCAGATTTTTCAATTGCTGGTCCACTAGTTGTTTTAATTTGCACTTGCATTTCATTTGCAATAACCATTGCAAGTGTTGTTTTACCTAACCCAGGTGGCCCATACAACAATACATGATCAAGTGCCTCTTCACGTTGTCTAGCAGCTTGGATATACACACTTAATTCATTTTTAACCTTATCTTGACCAATGTATTGTGATAAAAATTGGGGACGAAGTGACTTTTCAATGGATTCTTCCTGATTATCTTCCGGTTCATTCGAAATAATCCGTTGTTCTGTCATTTTATCAACCTCCTTTTATTTTTTCATTAATAATTTTAAGCCTTCTCGTAGATAAGCATCCGTTGAGTCTGCTTCGAATGATTCTAGATTCTTACTAATAGCCTTAATCTCACGTTGAGAATATCCTAAAGCAGATAAAGCTTCAAGACTTTCTTTCATAAATGGTGATGCTTGTGCCGGAATGAAATCAAGCGATTGTTGTCCTGGCATTGTGGTTGCTTGACCTTCAATATCATCTAATTTACCTTTTAAATCAAGCACGATTTGTTGTGCTGTTTTTTTACCAACACCTGGAAATTTAATTAAATAACTAACATCTTCTGTATTAATCGCATTAACTAAACCACGATGATCATCATTGGCTAAAATAGCAAGCGCACTCTTAGGACCGATTCCTGAAACATTCAATAATTTTTCAAATAATTTTTTTTCATCTAAATCGTAAAAACCAAATAACGTCATATCATTTTCACGAATAGCCTGATAAACAAAAATTTTAACAACTTTTTTTGAATCTTCTTGGTACCTAAATGGGTTAGCAACAAAAATTTGATAGCCTATTCCATTAACTTCTAAAACAAGATAAAAAGGTGTTACAGCCGTTATTTGGCCCATAAAATACTCATACATATTATTTTCCCACTTTTCCTAATCTACATGAATCTGCTTTTAATAGTGTACCATAGACCACTTATTTATACAGTTATCGCTTTTCTTACAAAAAAATCAATTATCACCAAATATTTGGCAACAATTGATTCTTAGCCTAACCTTCGTGACCGGTTTGATGTGAATCTTGAATTCGTTTAAAGAAATGTTCCATGTCTTGATTAGAAAAATGAACTAAAACTGGTCGTCCATGTGGACAATTAAATGGATTTTCAACATTTTTTAGCTCACTTATCAATGCCTTAGCTTGTCGATCATCAAGGTGGTGATTTGCTTTGATTGCCCTCTTGCAACTCATCATAATCGCCGCTTTTTCTCTAAATTCAGCAATCACTATTTTCCCATCTGTGAGTAAGTAATCAATCATTTCTCGAATCGTACTTTCTTCTTGCCCTTCTTTAAACCAGGTTGGATGCTGTCTAATAATGAAACTATTTTGTCCAAATGGTTCAAGGATGAGTCCGATTTTTTCCAATATATCGGTATGTTCAGTAATAATTATAGCTTCACTTACTGTATATTCTAGAACAATCGGTACCAATAGATTTTGCAAGTCACTAGAAACGTCACCAATTTGCTTACGATAAAACTCATAATTAATACGTTCTTGTGCAGCATGTTGGTCTAATATATATAACCCGTCTTCCGATTCTGTAAATAAATAGGTTCCATGCATTTGGCCAATATATTTTAAATCAGGAAACCTTTGTTCACTCTTTTTCGTGGTAGCTATTTCTTCATCATTCTCTTTCTGTACATCGCCTGTTTCATCCGGCGTAACAATAGAAAATGGTGCCACATTAATTTCATTAGCATATTGTGTCTCAAATGTGCTAACTCGTTTCGAATCCAATTGTTCAGCAACTTGAATTGAGATTGGTTCAATATTCCTTGATAAATGATTTAAATTTTCGCCAATTGTAATCTTAGGTTCACCACTTGTTACTGCATCCGTTTGTACTGATGAGAATTTAGGCTTAGCTTGATATTTACTTGAGGCTTCATTCAAATCAAATTGTAATTGATCCGTATCTATTTTTTCACGTTTCTTAGAACTTAAATTCTCTAATGCTTCCGGAATTAAATTTTCTTCAGCAATACGTTCATAGATAATCTTTTTTATAAGTTCAGTTAATTCTGGTTCTTTACTCAATCTTACTTCCTGCTTAGTTGGATGAACATTCACATCAACTAGCATGGGATCTAATTGAATATTCAAAATTGTAATCGGATAGCGTCCAACCATTAATTTTGATCCATATCCTTTAATGATTGCTTTATTTAAATTAACATTTTTAACGTAACGTCCATTAATTAAAATAGATATAAACTGTCGGCCAGCACGCGTTAATTCTGGCAGTGATGTATAACCGCTAATCTTAAAATCTAAATCATGACCCTTAAATTCAAGCATTTGGCGTGCACTTTTGACCCCATAGATAGCTGAAATAGTTTGTTTCAGTTGGCCGTTTCCAGTTGTTTTCAAGACTTCTTTACCATCATGTGTTAAAGAAAATGAAATATTTGTATGGCTCATTGCTAATCGGTTCATCATGTCGCTAATAATTGACATTTCAGTTTGCAAAGACTTTACATATTTTAAACGTGCAGGCGTATTGTAAAATAAGTCAGAGACTGTTATTTCTGTTCCTTTACGACTAGCAGATGATTTTTCATCTACTATCTCACCACCGTTAACAGCAATAACAGCCCCAGGTTGCCCTTCAATAGCTGTATTCAAAGTCACTTTAGCAACTGATGCAATACTTGGTAAAGCTTCGCCACGAAATCCTAGCGTACTGATTTTAAATAAATCTTCTCTTGAAGTAATCTTACTTGTGGCATGACGTTTAAAAGCATTCTGCAGTTGGGATGCCTCAATGCCATCTCCATTATCAATGACTTGAATTAATTTAAGCCCAGCTTCCTCAACGACTACATCAACTTGTGTGCCATGCGCATCAATCGCATTTTCAACTAATTCTTTTACAACAGATGCAGGTCTTTCAACTACTTCACCAGCAGCTATTTGATCCGCTAAAATTGTGGGCAGTTCAATTATTTTTGTCATTCATTCACCTTCAGTTCTATCCGTTCAATTTTTCTTGCCAGTCATATAAGACGTTCATAATATCTCTTGGCGTCATGTTCATCAAGTTAAGTGCTTTAAGTTCATCCACAACTGCTAACTGGTCCTTTGACAAGTTTTCGTTAACAAATAAAGATAACTGCGTATCATCTTCATTGATGGTTGTTGGTAATTCTTTTTTACTATCTGATTGTTTATTTTTTAGCTCTAAATCATCTAAAATTAATGTTGCACGGCTTAACAATTCTGCTGGCATTCCCGCCAATTTAGCAACATGAATCCCATAAGATTTATCTGCAGGTCCTTCTTGAATTTTATGTAAGAAAATTAATTCACCATTTTCTTCAATAGCACCTACATGGACATTTTTTAAAGAACTAACGGTTTCTTCAAGTATCGTTAATTCGTGATAATGTGTCGAAAAAAGTGTTTTGGCATGTACATGTTTATCCACATACTCGATAATCGCTTGTGCGAGTGCCATACCATCATAAGTTGCCGTTCCCCTACCAAGTTCATCAAATAAGATTAAACTATTCTCAGTCGCATTTTCTAAGGCTTGATTAGCTTCTTTCATTTCAACCATAAACGTACTTTGACCTGAAATTAAATCATCTGCTGCACCAATCCGAGTAAATATTTGGTCAAATATTGGCATTTTAGCCGCCTCTGCAGGTACGAAACAACCGATTTGAGCCATCACAACCGTTAATGCTAATTGACGCATATACGTACTTTTACCTGACATATTAGGTCCTGTAATCAATAAAATATCAAGTGTTTCAGGCATTCTAACATCATTTGGTATATAGCTTTGTTTTCCCATCACTTTTTCAACTACAGGATGCCAACCAGCTGTGATATCCAATTGATGACCTTCTTTTAATAATTGTGGTTTTACAAAATGTGAGTCTTCACTAACAACCGCGAAACTTTGTAAGACGTCTAACGTGGCAATTCCTTGAGCTAATATCTGTAATCGTTCAATTGATTTTTTAACAATATCTCTAATTTCGACAAACAATTTATATTCTAAATCCATCGCTTTACTCTCAGCACCTAAAATAATACTTTCACGTTCTTTCAGTTCAGGTGTGATATAACGTTCAGCATTAGTCAACGTCTGTTTTCGTTCATAACGGTCTTTTGGAACATTAATAATATTAGATTTTGTCACTTCGATAAAATAACCAAAAACACGGTTAAATCCAATTTTAAGATTTTTAATCCCCGTTAGATTTCTTTCTTTGGCTTCCATTTCAGCTAACCATTGTTTACCATTTTTCATTGCATCTTGATAAATATCTAATTTATCATTATACCCCGGTTTAAATAGGTGACCATCAGTCACTGATAAAGGTGGTTCATCAACAATGGCACGTTCTATTAAATTAGAAATATCATCGACTGGATCTAATTTATTGATAACATCAGAAAAAGTACCATCGTCAATTTCGTCTAAAACATATTTAATTTTAGGAACTTGTTTAAGCGATAATTTAAGTTGAACTAAATCTCGCCCATTTACGCTACCAAAAGCGACACGTCCTGCCAATCTTTCTAAATCATAAACTTTAACTAACTCTTCTTGTAACGTACTTCTTTCAAAATAATGGTTAATCAATAAATCAACCTTATTTTGACGGTCTAAAATTTCAGCATAGTTAATAAGCGGTCTATCAATCCACTGTTTAAGTAAACGACCACCCATAGCTGTTTTTGTGTCATCTAATAACCACAATAAAGTACCTTGCTTCTTGCCCGTTCGAATATTTTGCATTAATTCTAAATTATATTTTGAATAATGATCCATTTTCAAGAAAAAATCAGGCTCATAATGAACTGCTTTTTGTAAATGATCTAAACTTCGTTTTTGCGTAACTGAAAGATACGTTAACAAGTCAGTTACAACCGAGATTTCTAGTGAATCTGTTAAATCTTGAATCGCATAACTTGATTCAGCATGATTTTCAACAATTTCTTGTTTAGAAAGCATAATATTTAATTTTTCTAATGTTTCGATTGTTTCATCAGACAAACTATCATTAATCACAATTTCTTTAGTTCTCAAACTCATTATTTCATTAATTAAATTATCTAAATTATCTAAGCGACTCGTTTTTAATTCACCTGTTGATAAATCAACATAAGCAAATCCAAAACTATTGTTGTCTTCTATAATAGCTGTTAAATAATTATTTTCTTTAGACTCCTTCGCACCGTTATCCATCGTTGTTCCTGGTGTTACTAGCTGAATAACTTCACGTTTAACCATACCTTGAGCTAATTTAGGATCTTCAACTTGTTCACATATTGCGACTTTGTATCCTTTTTCAACTAAAATATCGATATAATTTTGAGCAGCATGATGCGGTACGCCACACATTGGAATAGGATCATCAGCTTTTTTATTACGTGTTGTTAACGTTAATTCGAGTAATTGCGACCCTTTAACAGCATCATCATAAAATAGTTCATAAAAATCACCAAGACGATAAAACAAAAAAGCATCAGGATACTGTGCTTTAATGTCAAAATATTGTATCATCATTGGCGTTAGTTTTGTTTTTTGCGGCATAGTCGAGATGCCCTCCTATCTCTAAATTAATCCATAAAAGGATGGTCATCATTAATTAATACAGGGAATATCTTTTTAGCATGTCCCGTTTTGTCATCAATATCTATCACACAAGCAGATAACGTTTTACGACCTGTTTCATCCACTTCAAATCGTGTTGGCATTTGCGATAAAAAGCGACCAATTACATTTTCACGTTTCATTCCTAAGATACCATCGTATGGTCCTGTCATACCAACATCTGACATAAAGGCAGTTCCTTTAGGTAAAATACGCGCATCATTAGTAGGCACATGTGTATGCGTACCTACTACCGCAGATACTTGACCATCTAAGAACCATGCTATAGCTTCTTTTTCACTCGTTGTTTCAGCATGAAAATCAATAAAAATGAAATCAGTCTCTTTTTTGACTTCTTCTAAAATATCTTGAACAACTGCAAACGGATCATCTGAAGGAGACATAAAAACACGTCCTTGCAAATCAATCACAGCTAATTTTTGCTGATTAATATTAATAATTGTATGTCCAATCCCAGGTACTTGGTTTGCTGAGAAGTTAGCTGGTCTAATTAATTTTTTTGCACCACCAATAAAATCTTGAATATCTCTATTATCCCAAGTATGGTTACCCATGGTTACAACATCAGCACCTGTTTGAAGGAATGCTTTATAGACAGATTCATTAATACCTCTACCCTTCGTTGCATTTTCACCATTTACAATGGTAGCCTGTGGATGAAATTTTCTTTTTAATTTTGGTAAATACTCTTTAATCATTTGTTGACCTGAATCGCCAACGACATCTCCGACAAATAATAAACGCATGGTTGTCCTCTTTTCTTATATATAAAACTAGTTTAACATTTTTTCTTTTTAATAGACAAAAAATGATGATTTAAGAAATTAATCTTAAATCATCATTTTTTTATTTAGCATACTCAATTGCTCTTGTTTCTCGAACGACAGTCACTTTAATATGTCCTGGGTATTCGAGTTCATCTTCAATTCTGTTTTTAATATCTCGAGCTAAGACAGTTGCTTGAATATCATTAACTTCATTTGGCGTGACAATAACACGTACTTCACGACCAGCTTGAATTGCATAACTTTTCTGTACACCTTTAAATTCATGTGTAATATCTTCAAGTTTTTCAAGTCTATGAATATAATTTTCTAACGATTCACTTCGTGCGCCTGGTCTTGCAGCTGAAACAGCATCTGCCGCTGCAACAAGAATAGCAATAGTATATTTAGCTTCAACATCACCATGATGTGAAGCTATAGTGTTGATGACAACATCATTTTCTTTATACTTCTTAGCTAATTCAAGGCCAATTTCCACATGTGAACCATCAACTTCATGATCAACTGCTTTACCAATATCATGTAACAATCCTGCGCGTTTTGCTAATGTAACATCTTCACCCAATTCAGCGGCTAACACACCTGCTATTTTGGCAACTTCAATAGAATGGCTTAACACATTCTGACCATAACTTGTACGATAATTTAATCGACCAATTGTTTTAATTAAATCAGGATGAATTGTATGAAGTCCGAGATCAAAGGTTGTTTGTTCACCTAATTCACGAATTTTTTCATCCATTTCTTTACGTGATTTTTCAACCATTTCTTCGATTCGTGCCGGATGAATCCGACCATCTTGAATTAATTTTTCAAGAGTCATTTTGGCAATTTCACGACGAATTGGATCAAACCCACTTAAAACGACTGCTTCTGGCGTATCATCGATAATTAAATCAATCCCTGTTAAGGTCTCTAATGTTCGAATGTTACGTCCTTCGCGGCCAATAATACGGCCTTTCATTTCATCATTTGGCAAGGTAACTAATGAAACAGTTGTTTCAGATACCATGTCAGCTGCACTTCTTTGAATAGCTTGAGCAACTAAATCTTTAGCATTACGATCAGCTTCTGATTTAGCTTGCTTATCACTTTCCTTAATCATAACAGCTCGTTCATGACTTAATGATTCTTTCGTATCGTCCATAATAATAGTCTGTGCTTGTGTTTGTGTTAGAGAAGCAACTCTTTCAAGTTCTTCTTGTTGTTCCTGAATCAGTGAAGTAGCTTCTTGTTGTTTTGTGTCAACAAGTTTTTGGTCAGACGTTACTTTTTTCTCTTTGTTCTCAAGCGTTTGTTCTCGTTTATCTAGTGCGCCATCTTTACGATCTAAAGTTTCTTCACGTTGAATTACTCGATTTTCTTGCTTTTGAATTTCTGAACGTCGTTCCTTTAACTCATTGTCTATTTTATCACGATAACTTTGACTTTCTTCTTTAGCCTCTAAAACAGCCTCTTTTTTCTGAGTCTCAGCATCTTTCTTTGCACTTTTTAAAATACCTTCAGCCGTATGCGTTGCGACATCAAGTGTTTTTTCGAAATTTGACTTTCTATATGCAATTCCAATAAAAATTCCAACAACTAAAGCAATAATAGCGATGATAGCGAGGATTAATACGGTTGTTATAGATCCCATAAAAGTCCACCTCCGCATCATCAAATAATGATTAATTTAACTAATCATAAATTTTTAGATGTTTTTTATTTTGTTCATATACACTTTAGTATTTTACGGTTAATTGCCCCCCGCTGTCAACAACAATCCATTGCCAAATTTAATTATTTACTCATTAATTTCATCAAATATCCATTTAAGTCCACTTAGAACACTTCTTTGTCTAATTGTTTCTCTATTTCCAGCAAAATGAAATTGTTTTGCAATAACGGGACTATTTTTAATTGCTAATCCAATCCAAACCGTTCCAGCTTTCTGATTTTCAAGCTCATCTGGACCTGCAACACCAGTAAATGAAATAGCAATATTTGTTTTCATTTTATTTTGTGTTTGTTGGGCCATTTGTTTAGCGGTTTCTTCACTAACAACACCATATTTTTTAATATCTTCAGTCGAAATACCTAAAATATCAGATTTGGCTGTATTAGCATATGTTATAAATCCACCATCATAAATTTTTGAGACACCTGGTATTTCTGCTAATGTACTTTGAAATAATCCAGCTGTTAAACTTTCGGCTGCAGAAATAGATAAGTTTTTTTCAATTAATTTAGTTACAACAATATTTTGTAACGAATTGTCATCCCCATAGCCATAGAAATAATCACCAACTTTGGAAAGTACATAAATCTCCATTTCGTTAATTAATTCTACAGCTGATTTTTTGTCTGTAGGACTTGCCGTAATTCGCAAAGTGACCTCATTTGTCTTGGCGTATGGTGCAATAGTAGGATTAGTTTGTGAATCAATTATCTCTTTTAATTCAGTCACCAATTTAGATTCACCAATGCCATAAAAACGTAAAACTTTTGATTCAAGATGACTATTTAAGTTATATTCTTCTTTTAATAGCTGTTCAACTTCCTTATTAAACATTGTTTTCAATTCCTTAGGTGGTCCAGGTAATAATAAGAAATCACACGAATCACCTTTGTAAAAATCACCAACAGCCATTCCAGCATGATTTTTAATTGGTTTTGATCCTTCTATATACAAAGCTTGTAATTTGTTGTTTTCAGTCATTTGACGACCCGTTTGTGTAAAATGATCTTCTATTTTTAACATGGCGTCCTTATTTTCAACTAACTTCTCATTTAAAAATTTGGCGACCATCTGCTTCGTTAAATCGTCTTCTGTTGGTCCTAAGCCACCAGAAAGGATAACCAAATCATTTCGTTTTGAAGCCAGTTCAATTGCCTCTAACATTCGTTCTTCATTATCCCCTACAACTGTCTGATAAAATACATTTACACCTAAATCAGCTAATTTTTCAGCTAAGAAAGCACTGTTCGTATTTACAATTTGTCCTAATAATATTTCTGTACCAACCGCAATTATTTCTGCATGCATGATGTTGCCTCCTAATTTAATTAAAAAAGACTAAAACGGTTAAATGTTTTAGTCTAAATATTTTTATTTTTCAAATGAATCTGAGAAAATAGCTCTATTTTGAACAAAGTAATCAATACCTGAATAAACAGTAAAGAATAAACAAATATAAAGAAAAATGGCAGCCATAGGTACATTAATTGCTGCAAATAACACATTATTTAAAAACAATAAAATAATAGCTATCATTTGGGTTGTTGTCTTAATTTTGCCTGGCATAGCTGCAGCCATAACTTCCCCATCATTTTCAACAATAATCAATCGTAATCCTGTTACCGCAAGTTCGCGACAAACAATAATTGCAGCTACCCATGCAGGTACTTGGTTAAATGAAACAAGGATAACAAATGCAGTCATTACAAGCATTTTATCTGCCAATGGGTCTGCAAATTTGCCAAAATTAGAAACTAAATGTTGGCGACGTGCAATTTGACCATCTAAAAAATCTGTTAATGAGGCAGCTGCAAAAATAATTGCACCAATTAGATGTGTCACCTGAATCTGTGTACCAACCCAAGTAACCATTCCCCAATCAATTGGTAATAACAATACAAGCATGAAGATTGGAATTAAAATAATCCGCACAACCGTTAATTTATTTGGTAAATTCATAATGATCCCCTTTTTCAAAAATTGCCAACAACATAGTATCCGTTGTTGACAATTCTGGCTTATTTAATATTTACAGTAACTGTTCTAACTTGTAGAGTTGCATTTGTTTTCATAAAATTAAATTTTTTACCGTTAATCGTGATACTCATAGCTGGTGCATTACCAAAGCTAAAGACAAATGACTTTGTACCGGCTGGGATTGTAACAGTATCCGTTGCATCTGAGACAAGTGTTGCTTGCCATAGTTGTGTGCCATCAGCCGTAATTGAGCTCCAAGCAGCACTACCAGAAGCTACTAATTTAACTTTAGAAGTTGTTGGTGCATTTTCCATTGTGTAAACAGTGTTTGTTCCCGCATCTGAAACATATGTTAATTTTTGCGTTTTCTTATCAGATGAAGAACTAGCCTTTACTGATTCAGAACTAGAAGTTTTAGTTTTTGAGTCAGTTGAAACAGATACTTTAGAACTTGAACTTTCAATTTGAGTATCTGTATCTTTACTATTCAATGTCACACCATAAATTGTACCCAAAATCCCTAAGACAATCACAACAATAATAATTGTTGGCAAGTACGACATAAACTTATCAAAATTACCGTCTTTTGGTAGTTTAGCAGACTTTTCAGAACGTGATACTTGTTCCTTTGCAACGACTGTTTCTTGTGTATCTGGAAGTGTTTCATTGAATTCTTTTAATAATTTATCCCCATCCAAATCAACCGTCTCTGCATATTGTTTAACAAATGCTCGAACGTAAAAATCTCCTGGTAAATCAGAAAATTTTTCATCTTCAATTGCAATCAAATAACGTTTTTGAATTTTCGTCATTTGTTGTAAATCATCTAACGTATATCCTTTATTTATTCTCGCTTCTTGTAATGTTTTTCCAATTTCACTCATGTCTAATTCTCCACTTAGTTTAATAGTTAATCTTCTAACAATCAGTATAACATAATCGTCATGTCCAATTTGTTAAAATTTTATTATTTTATTTCAACCATCCGCCTGAAACATAAATCGTTTGACCGGTGAGGTACCCTGCCTCTTTGGCTAATAATTGTTTTACCCAAAATCCAATTTCTTCGGGATGTGCGAAACGTCCCATTGGAATTTCACTTGAGATATCTTTCTTTGCATCTTTCGAAAATTGTTGATTCATTTTTGTATCAACTGCGCCTGGTGCCACCACGTTAACCGTAATACCTAACGAGGCAACTTCTTTACTATAAGCATTGGCAAAGGACGATAACGCACCTTTTACAGTACTGTACAGTACTTCCATTGGGCTACCAACGCCTCCATAAATTGACCCAATAAATATAATTCGGCCAAAATGATTTTGGGCTAACTTTGGTTCCAATTTCTGAATTAATGCCAATGGTGTTTGAACTTGCATCTTCATCATTTTATCTAAATCAGACATTGGGGCTTCATTGAATAAATGGTAAGAAGTTGTTCCTTCAGCAAATATTACAGCATCTACGGCAAATAGTTGGGATATCACTGGATCAACATTAGTCGCTGTCATATCAAATTGTAACGGCAAAAAATCTTGTTTTGGATATTTTCCCCTCAACTCTTGTGTTAATCCCATAATTGCTTCATCATTTTGATAATAATGCATTGTTAGCGACCAACCAATATCTGCCAATTGTCTTGCAATCATTTGACCAATATCACCAGACGCTCCAAAGATAACTGCCCAACTCATTTAATCATCCTCTTTAGCCATAATTTGGTAGACACTAATTGCTTCAGAACGAATAAAATCTTTAGCTCCTTGGCGAACTTGATCTAATGTCATATTTTCAATAATTGGTGCCCTATCAAAAACAGTGGCATCATCAAACAAATCACCATCATACTGATTTGCAATGCTCTCAAGTGAGTTCATCGATTGAATGGATTGACCTAACATTTCACGTTTAGCCAATTCAAACTGGGCCTCAGCCCCTGAAAGGTACTCTGACGCATTCTCTAAAATATGAATAATGGCATCCGATAACTTTTGAGGGTCATCAGTATCACCACTAATACTTGCAAAATGGAAGCCACGTTCAATTTCAAATTCATAGCCAAAGGAATCATCTAACGTCCCTTCATCATATAATTTCATATATTGAGGGGCCGTGTCACCAAACAAAAGATAAAGAAGCATATGGATTGTCTCTTTGTATTTCAAGCCGTTACGGCCTTCTGGAACATTATCTAATCCTTTTATACCAACAATTGTTTTAGCACGTTGAATGGCCATCTCAGTTGCACGATATGGCATGATGTCTGAACCGTCTACTTGAGTTTCTGGAATTAATCGTTTAATTGTTTCTGCTGCTTCTGGAAACTTTTTATGATTTTGATTATTTTTAATTAAATCTAAAGTTTCTTCTGGATCAACATTTCCTACAATAAATAAATTCATATTACTTGGATGATAAAATGTTTCATAGCACTTATATAAATCATCTGCCGTAATTTTATCGATTGATTCAATTGTTCCAGCGATATCACTGCTAACCGGGTGATTTGGGTAAAGGTTACCTAAAATACCAAAGTATAAACGCCAATTAGGATCGTCGTCATACATTTGAATTTCCTGTCCAATAATTCCCTTTTCTTTTTCAACTGTTTCAGGTGTAAAATACGGATCTTGCACAAAATCTAGTAATGTTTCAATGTTTTCAGGAACATGATTAGAGCTTGAAAATAAGTAGCTCGTTCGTGTAAAGCTTGTGAAAGCATTTGCACTAGCACCATATTCTCCAAATAAATCAAACGCATCATGATCTGCTTTTTCAAACATTTTATGTTCTAAAAAATGGGCGATACCATCCGGTACATGAACAACATCTTCTTCACCAATTGGTACAAATACACTATCAACTGAGCCATAATTTGTTGTGAATATACCATAAGTTTTATGAAAACCTTTACGAGGTAATATATTTACTTTCAAGCCATTTTCCAAAGTTTCTGTATATAATATTTCGTCAAACTGCGGGTATTCTAATGTTTTCATTAATTAATTTCCCCATTCAAAAAGAAGATTGCTTGTAATTTAACATTACGAGCGATAGCTTGAACGGCAGCTTTATCCACGCTATTAATGCCGTCTATCCACTCTGTTGCACTAACTTCTGTGCTTGTTAATTGATCAATCATCGATTGATTAATTAACGCCATTTGTGAGTCAAGACTACTTTGATATTGGTTAATCATTGTCATTTTTGTTTTATTTAATAGTTCATCACTAATGTCACCTGCGATAATATCATCTAATTGTTGTTGAACAATTTCGATAACTTTATCTTTATTTTGTGGTTCAATGCCTGTTTGTACAGTTAAAATACCTCTAAATGTATCTAACGAGCTACTTGCATAATAAGCCAAACTAGCTTTCTCACGAACATTTACAAATAACTTAGCTAGTGGTGAACCGCCAAAAACGCCATTGAAAATAAGACCCGCATAGTACCCATTTTCTCTGTAATAAACTGGTAACTGATATGCCAGATTTAATTTACCCTGAGTCACTGCTTGCGTTTCTGTTTTAGTCACAACTTCTTTAATAGCTTGATCATAGAATATAGGTATCATTTTAAAATCTCGAGGTTTAAAAGGCAACGTTTTAACAATAGTTTCAGTTTCTGATTCATCTAATTCACCAAGGACGAAAATGTCTACTCGATTAGTTGTAAGCATTTGTTTGTAGTAATCAAATAAGCTAGTTGCAGTTATCTTTTCAATATCTTCTACAGTCCCATAGCTAGGAATAGCTTGATCGTTTTGAAAGTAAAGTTTCTGTAATTCTAATCCTGCGTACGATTGTTTATCATCACTAATACTTCTGATAGACATCATCAAATTTTCCTTTTGGCGTTTAAATGTTTCTTCGTCAAAATGGCCATCAGTCACATTCGGATTGAAAATAATTTCTTTGATAAAAGCAAATATTTTTTTTAAACTTTCTGTTTTATGTTCTAAGAATTTATCGTTTACACCGTTTAAAATTAAACTTATTAAGTGAAAGTTTCCTTTTTTACTAACAGTGATACCAAAACTTGCACCATAAAGTTCTGATAATTTTTCGGCTAATTTTTGTTGAGATGGATATTCTGCACTACTAATTTCTAATAAGTTAGCTAATAGCATACGTTCTGCAGATTCTTTTCCGGTTAAAGGTGCTATAAAATTAATAACGATTCTATTCGTTTTAAATTGACTATTTTCAATAACAGTTAAGTTGACACCTGTTTCTAATTGTTTACGCACGAAAATGTGCCTCCTTTTAAATCGGATGTTCTTTTACCATGATAATTGAAAGACTAGTGAAACACAAATTTAATTGTTTCGTAATCTGTTTAGGCTAAACAAAAAAACTGAAAGCCCTAATTAGGACCATCAGTTTCTTCATTTATCAACACTTTGCGCGGCTTACTTCCCTCTGGCGGTCCAACGATTCCTTTTGCTTCCATTTCATCAACAATTCTAGCAGCTCGATTGTAGCCAATCCTAAAACGTCTCTGTAACATGGATACACTGCAAGATTGTTCATGAGTCACTAATTTAACAGCGTCCCCAAATAATTCGTCTTCTGAATCAGACGCTGATCCTGAGTTAGCTGTTTCTTCATCAGTCACAATCATCGTTTCATCGTATTGTGGTTCTTGCTGATTTTTAATAAACGAAATAACACTTTCAACATCTTTATCTGAAATGTAAGCATCTTGTACACGAATGGGTTTATTTAGCCCCATTGGTAGGAATAACATATCCCCACGACCTAAAAGCTTTTCAGCACCATTACTATCAATAATTGTTCTCGAGTCAATCCCACTGGAAACAGCGAAAGCCATACGTGATGGTACGTTAGCTTTAATCAATCCTGTGATAACATCAACAGATGGACGTTGCGTTGCCAAAATCATATGGATTCCAGCTGCTCGAGCCATTTGTGCTAAACGAATAATCGCATCTTCAACCTCATTCGAGGCTACCATCATTAAATCTGCCAATTCATCAACAATGACAACAATATAAGGTAACGTTGCTCTTTTTTGTCCGTCATCTGCGTTTTCTTGCATAATCATTTGATTATATCCAGAAATATTACGTTGACTAGCATCTGCAAACAATTCGTAGCGTCGCTCCATTTCAGAAACAACCTTATGTAAAGCTCGTGATGCTTTTTTAGGATTTGTAACAACCGGCGTTAATAGATGTGGAATACCATTATAGACACCTAACTCTACTTTTTTAGGATCAATCAACATAAACTTAACCTGATTTGGTTTCGTATTCATCAATAAACTTGTGATAATGCCATTAATTGCAACTGACTTACCACTACCAGTTGAGCCAGCAATCAATAAATGCGGCATCGTTGTTAAATCTGCTGTTACCAATTGGCCTGAAACATCGCGACCTAAAGGAACTTCGAGAACTTTATCTGGTGTTGGATTCTTTTGTTGAGATTCAATCACATCCCTGAATGAAACCATTGATACTTTAGAATTTGGTACTTCAATCCCAATAAGTGATTTTCCAGGAATTGGTGCTTCAATTCGAATATCTTTGGCAGCAAGTGCTAAGGCTAAGTCATCCGCAAGGTTAACAATTTTACTAACTTTAACACCAATTGCCGGATGTAATTCATATTCAGTAACAGATGGTCCTAAACTCACACTTTTAATTTCAACATCAACACCAAAGCTTTCAAATGTTTGCTTCAATATTTTTGTGTTTTTTTCAATTGTTTTATATTCGCCACTTTGGTCTTCTTTTGGAATTTTTGTAAGTAATGTAACTGGTGGTAATTGGTAATCTTCATTATCATCAGCCACTGTACTTGATATTATCTTAGGATCATCTTCTGAATCTAATTCTGAATCTGGTTCTTGTTGCGTAATGATAGGTGGTTCATCAACGGTCACTTCTCGTTCAGTTTTTATTTCCTTTTCTTCAGTTCTATGGTCAATTACAGGTTTTAATTCTTCTTCATCTTGTTCTGCTTTATTTTCTTTTCTTTCTTCTTTAAAACTATCTATTGCTACTTTCATTCGGCGAAAACCTTCTCTTGTCCAAGCAATAATTACGTTTAGATAGCGTTGAACAGTATACATAACTTCTGAAAAAGAGAGATCAAAAAAAATAAATAATCCGGCTAAGATGAAAAGTACACTAACAATATAGGTGCCTGCTTGTGAAATTAAGAAGTACGATAATTGGTATAAGCTTGCCCCTATCATTCCACCGCCAACTGTTGAACTAACTGCAGATTGTCGAAAATCGGAAACAAGTGTCTGCCATGTATATTGAATAAATTGGCTATGCACCGATGAGTGCCCAACAAACCAGGCTTCAAGAAAGACTAAAACACCAACATATAAAATAACGGATCCCCAATTAATTCTTTTCTTAACTTTGGGCTCTTTTCCCATAATCATTAAGTAACTTCCATATACACCGAGAATTAATAATGCGAATTGATATGTATTACCAACAAACAAACGGAAAACGTTAGCAAATAAAGCACCCAAATATCCCAGTGCTAGCACACCAAATATTCCAAACAATAAAAATATAACACCAATTATATTTTTAGAAAATTTGTATTGAACTGTTTTTTTTGTTGTTCTTTTTTTTCTTTTCTTTTTTTGAGCCAAAACAGTTCCTCCTTCTGTTAAAATAGATACTCAATTATACCATATCTTAATTACCTTCCGTGTCATTGTCTAGTCATTTCCACAAAAAGAGAGTTAATAACAATTATGTTATTAACTCTCTTTTTTGGCTGTAATTTCTTTGCCATCTTTAACTAACAGTAACCCTTGATATAACTGTAAATCATCACCACAATCTGAACAATAATCCATTTGTTCCTCATTCCAAAATGCTGTCAAAAATTGACGTTTACTTTTTTGATGGCTAAATTCAGTGGTAAATGCGCTAGATTGTTCCTCAAAAAAAGCCATCGCTTCATCCATTGAATCAAAATCAACTGTTTTTTGAATATGACTTTTCCAATCATCAAAAAACCACCATGGTTCATCAAATCCAAACATTGTTATTACTTGAAACAAGTTAGCTCACACCCTTCCATTTTATAAAATGACTGTTCATCATAAATACCGGTTTATTTCTTAACCCGAAGCAAGTATAACCCATTTATGAATTTCTAGTCTATAAAATGCTCAAGCTACTTATTTTAGCTTATCATTTTCATACGTGTGTGTTTTATCTAGATTTAAAAAGTCTTGTTGTCTAAGTGTTTCATAAATTACAATAGCAGCTGAATTAGATAAGTTTAAGGCACGAATGTGCGTATCATCTTGTGGAATTCGGATTGCTTTCTCTTCATTTTGGCGCATAAAGTTTTCAGGAAGACCTGTTGTCTCTTTACCAAACAAGAAGTAATAGTCCTTATTCACATCAGAATAATCTACTTGTGAATAAGTTTGCGGTGCAAATTTTGAAACCAAAAAAAGTTGTTTCTGATCTGGAATAGATGCTAAAAAATCTTGTAAATTTTTATGATACGTAATTTTTACTTTATCCCAATAGTCTAGTCCAGCACGTTTTAAATATTTATCGTCTGTTGAAAATCCTAAGGGCTCAATTAAATGTAGTTCAGTATCCGTTCCAGCACAAGTTCTAGCAATATTACCTGTATTAGCAGGCATAAGTGGTTCAAATAATGCAATATGATTCGTCAAAAATTAACATCCTTTCAAAAAATCGTTATTATTTTAGGCAACAAAAAAACGCATCATTTCGGTGTGGGCACGGCGAAAAGATACGTTAATGAAGATCAATTTCCAGAAGCTGACAACATCGTCGACAGTCTCTAAACAACCGAATTCGTATACTCATAATACCACAGCAATTTATTCGTTACAACACTGATTCTAACTTATTTTTACGATATTTTAATAGTGTAACGTCAACCGTAATTTTGGTTAAAGGTTGTTTTTTAGCTTTAGCCTGATTATCTGTTGTAGCTCCCCAATGTAAAGGAGTCATTTCGAGTAAGGCAGGAAACAAGCCTTCTGGAATATCGAATTGATAACTAATTGTAATTTGTTCAGAGTCAGGATAATTTTCTTTAAACAGATTTAAAACCTTTTCATTACTATAACTCCTATTATGACTCTCTTCGTTATATAGAAGTTCGCGTAATTCAACTAAGTAATTTGAATTTGGAATGATTTTTAATAACTGCCCGCCATCCTTTAATACTCGATCAAATTCTGTATAAGCAGAAGGCGAAAAAATATCAATAATTGTTGAAAATGACTTATTATTAAATGGTAGTTTAGCCAAATCAGCAATACAATAAAAAGCATCTGTCTCTTGTTGTGTCGCATAATTGATTGCATCTTTTGAAATATCAAATCCAACGTAAGTGTCTTTAGCATTTTGGCGTGTTACTTCTATATCATGAAGTGGTGTTCCCTCTCCACAACCTACATCCATAATTGTTTCTTCTTCATCAGAAAGCTGCTCAAGAATTTTATCCGTAATCGGTTTAAACAAGCCTGCTTGTAATAACTGTCTCCTTGCTAACCACATATCCAATTCATAATCACTTTTAACCCCATGATTCAAGAAAAAAAGAGTTCCTTTTTTTGATAAATCTATTTGATGATTTTCAGGGCAAAACATCGTCTGGCCTTCAACTTTACTGTAGGGGTTTAAGCAGACAGGACATCTAAATAAATCGATTTTATTTTTTAAAAATACGGCACTTTTCTCAATTTTTTTCAATTTACACTTATTCCTTTTTATCGTTTATTTTACATTCAATAGCTATTTATTTTTCAATGTTAATGTAATGACCTTTAACCAATTCAACAAGTTCTTCACGTTTTACGCCAACAGAACGACCAACTTTACCAGCTGAAACCCAAATTTTATCGAACTCTTGAATTCGTTCATCAAAATAAATGGGAAATCCTTTTCGAACATTAATTCCAATTGGTGTATTTGCGCCATGAACGTAACCAGTAATATTGATTAAATTTTTATTATCTGCTAAATGCAATTGTTTTTCATTTAATTCACGTGCTACTAATTTTAAATCAATTTCAAAAGTAATAGGAAGGCAAACAACTACGTAATCTCTATCACCGTTACTTCCCTGTAAAACAATTGTTTTTAAAATACTTCTTTCATCCGTTCCTAGTTCTTTAGCTTCTTTGCTTGAATCCATTTGTCGACCACCTAAAAAATCAAAAGTATAGCTCTCAAATTCAATATGATTTTGATCTAAAATGCGTTCGTCATTTGTTTTTTTTACTTTTTCTTTTTTTGCGATAATAATCACTCCCAAAATAATTATAGCACGACGTCTATCTCTTCACGTATTCTTATTTAATTTTCGATTTATTTCAAAAATATGTTGACTAAATTCGCTAAATAGCGTAAATTATCAGTTGGTTACTGATAATAATTTAATAAATACTAAAAATAGTTCGTGTTTAAAAGAAATGGGGAAATATTATGCCAGTTTTTGATTATGAAGATATTCAGCTCGTCCCTAACAAATGTATTGTAAATAGCCGTTCCGAAGTCGATACATCTATTCAATTTGGCCCTCGCCGTTTTAAACTACCCGTTGTACCTGCGAATATGCAGACAATTATCGATGAACCGTTAGCAGAATGGCTTGCATCAAATGACTATTTCTATGTCATGCACCGTTTCGATGAAGAGAGTCGCTTACCTTTCGTCAAAAAAATGCATGCAAAAGGTTTGTTTGCTTCTATTAGTGTTGGCGTTAAACCACATGAATGGGCATTAATTGAAGAGCTTGCCGATGCTGATTTAATTCCAGAATATATAACAATTGATGTGGCGCATGGCCACGCACAAAGTGTCATTGATTTAATTCATCATATTAAAAAATGGTTACCAGAGTCATTTCTAATTGCTGGAAATGTTGGCACACCTGAAGGCGTTAGAGAACTAGAAAATGCTGGTGCAGATGCAACTAAGGTTGGTATTGGACCCGGAAAAGTTTGCATCACTAAAATTAAAACTGGATTCGGTACCGGCGGGTGGCAATTAGCCGCTCTTAGATTATGTTCTAAAGCAGCAAGTAAACCAATTATCACTGATGGTGGTATAAGAACTCATGGTGATATTGCTAAGTCAGTCAGATTTGGGGCCTCAATGTGTATGATTGGTTCACTCTTTGCTGGTCACAAACAAAGTCCTGGTGATTTAATTGAAAAAGATGGTAATCTATTTAAAAGTTATTTTGGCTCTGCCTCTGAATATCAAAAAGGTAGCCACACTAATGTTGAAGGTAAAAAAATGCTCGTTCCTTTTAAAGGTGACATTCATGAAACTTTACTTGAAATGCAACAAGATTTACAATCTTCAATTTCTTATGCTGGTGGTAATTCTCTCTCTGCACTTGAAAAAGTCGATTATGTAATTGTTAAAAATTCAATTTTTAACGGTGATACGCTTTAATCAAAAAAGTTAGACAAAATAAAATTTGTCTAACTTTTTTGATTATCTTTATTCGTTTTCTCTGATTCGTCATACAAACCAGAATCCTTTTTATACCATACAAAAATCCGCGTTACAATAACTTTTAGAATTGCATATCCTGGGATTCCAAAAATAACACCTATTAATCCAAAAACCCGTCCCGAACCTAATAAAACAATTAAAATTGTAACGGGATGGATTGCTAAACTACTTCCAAGAATCAATGGAGAAATCAATCTTGCTTCAATTGTTTGTTCAACAATAAAAACAACAATAACCTTTATCAACATAATTGGTGACACGAAAGCAGCAATTACTAGTGCAGGAATCATCGCTAGAAAAGAGCCTAAATAAGGAATTAAATTCAAAAAACCTGCCAAAATCCCTAACGTTAAAGCAAACTTAAGACCAACTACTGAAAAACCAATAACAAATAATATGGCCACAAAGAATGCTACCGTTAACTGACCTCGGATATATTGACTGACTTGTAAATTAATTTCATCTAATAATTCAATGATTGATTTGCGATATCTTACTGGGAAAAAATTTGATAAATACTCAGGTAAATCGTGCCCATCTTTTAATAAATAAAATAAGATAAAGGGTGCTGTTACTAATCCAATGATAAATGTCGTTACAGTACCAACAACGCTACCTAAAGAATCAACTGTTGATCCAATAACTGAGCTCGCTTTTTTGGATACTGTTCCTACGATATCTGTATTTATTTTTTCAATTGAAGTTTTAATAGTATCAAATAAAGATGACGACATAAAATCATTCGTTTGATGTGTGATATTTGACCAATACGTCGGCCAATTTTTAATAATACTAATTGTTTGTGTTTGTACAGCAGGAATCAAAACGACAATCCCCCATACTAAAAACCCAGAAATTACTATAAATACAACTGTAATAACCAAACTTCGATTCAATTTAAAGCGCGTTTCACAAAAATCTATCAATGGGGATATTAAATAATACAGCACGCCAGCTAAAACAATTGGGAAGCCAATAATGCTTAATAACTCTCCAATTGGTGCGAAAAACCAGCCCACTTGTGCTAACATAAAAATAATTAGCAAACTTAACAAAACAATTGATAAAATGCTAACTGTTTTATTATTAACAACCCATTTCCAAAACCATGATCGTTGTGAAGTCGATTTTTCATTTGGGAGCATTTTAATCTACTCCTTTACTTATACGTGATTGTATTACCGACTTTAAAAGTTGGCAATACATGCGGTGTTAAATAAATACCATTTGGTTGTGGATGTTCTGGAACTTCCATAAAGAACAAGGTAGCATGCCCAACCGACTCAAAATTACTTGAAACTAACTCTCCAGCGAAATCAATTTTATAAGTTTGTTCATTAATAATCATTTCATCACCTGTTTTTGGCGAAATAATTTTTTTATCATCTTCAAATGATTGAATGACAGAAACTTGTCTTAAATCATCCGTTGCACTCTGATTGAAAAGGATAACAATAGGTTCCTTTTTTGAGATGGCATCTTTTCCAATTTCTTCAATTCTTGCTGTAATCATACTTTATCGTCTCCCTTATCCTTTATAGTTACCTATAATTATAGCATAGTCCCCAGTATAAATAATAACGTTTACAAAAATATATGATATAATATTGACAATATCATGAGGAGGTATTTGTAACTATGAAAGAGACTATTTTGTTTGGTACATATACAAAAAAGACAAGTACTGGTATCCAACGAGCTCAACTTGATACAATTGAAAAAAAAGTTTCTAACGCTACACCCTATATAAAGGTTGAAAATCCAACTTATCTCACGAAATCGGACAAAGGTGTCTTATATACCGTTTCAAAGAGGTCAGATTTAGGTGGTATATCAGCCTTTACCCTTGCATCAGAAAATCCCCAATTTTTAAATGACGTTTCAGCTGAAGGCGCTCCGCCTGCTTACGTTGCTGTTGATAATAACCGTCAATTAGTCTACAGCTCAAACTACCATAAGGGTCTTATTTCCATTTCAAAAATTCAAACTGATGGCTCATTAGCTCTTATTAATGAAGTTACAAATGAAGGTCATGGTCCAAAACCAGAACAAACAAGCTCTCATATTCATTTCACTGATTTAACACCAGACAATAGGTTAGTTGTTTGTGACCTTGGAACTGATCAAGTGTTAACTTTTGATGTGTCAGATAATGGTGCTATTAAACAAATTGCTGAGTATCGTTCAGAGCCTGGGTTCGGTTCTCGTCATATTGTTTTCCATAAAAATGGAAAATTAGCATACTTAGCTGGAGAGCTCTCAAGTGAAGTTTCGTTACTTAGCTACAATCAAACGGATGGTTCATTTAAAGAGATTCAAACACTTTCATCAATTCCATCTGATTGGAATGCTCATAACGGAATTGCTGCTATTCGCATTTCTAAAGATAGCCGCTTTTTGTATGTCTCTAATCGCGGAAACAACTCAATTGCTTGTTATTCACTTGCTGTTGATGGCACAATGACACTTATTCAACTTATTTCAACTGAAGGTGACTTTCCTCGTGATTTCAGTTTAAATAAAACAGAACAATTTTTGGTTGTTGCTAACCAAAACACTGATAATGCTACCTTATTCGAACGTGATTCAACCTCTGGTAAATTAACTTTACTTCAAAAAGATATTGCCGTTCCAGAATCCGTTTGCGTTTATTTTGAAAATTAGGAGAAATTAAATTTGTTAATTAAAGAAGTTGCAGTTGAAAATTTTACTGATATCCCAAAACAATTTGCCGCTGGTGCTAATCGTTTTGAACTTTGCGATAATCTTGCTGTCGGTGGTACAACTGTCAGTAAAGGTGTTATGTCTGAAACAATGCGTTATGCACAGGACAATGAAGTCCCTGTAATGGCAATGATTCGTCCCCGTGGCGGAAATTTCGTTTATAACGATACCGAATTAAAAATTATGGAGGCTGATTTATTTCAGGCTCAACAACTTGGTGTAGATGGCGTCGTATTTGGCGCTTTAGATACGAATAATAACTTAGACATAGAGGCGATGGAGTTTTTAATTGCAGCAAGTGGTGGCATGCAAATCACTTTCCATATGGCTTTTGATGAAATTCCTAATAATGCACAACTTGATGCGCTATCTTGGTTAGCAGAGCATGATATCGATCGTGTTTTAACGCATGGCGGATCACTTGATAAGCCTATCGAGGAAACGTTACCCCACCTCAAAGAAATTATTGACTGGTCAAACGGTCTCATTAAAATTGTTCCAGGTGGCGGTATTACACTTGATAATGTTGATACTATTGCTGCTAAATTAAACGTTAAAGAGCTTCATGGTACAAAAATAATTTTAAAATAATCATCTAAAAAGGTTCCAACAACTTCATGTACTAGGCCCTGTCAAGTTGACGGATGAAATAATATAAAATTTAATATGTTTCTAAATGGCTTTATCCCAGTATT
>NZ_JBXAYE010000008.1:0-19898 GCF_056782135.1 Dellaglioa sp. CoH-56-MRSF-11
GAGTAGCGAAGAGGCTAAACGCGGCGGACTGTAAATCCGCTCCTTCGGGTTCGGTGGTTCGAATCCACTCTCTTCCATTTTTTATAGGGGTATAGTTTAAAGGTAGAACTACGGTCTCCAAAACCGTCAGTGTGGGTTCAATTCCTACTACCCCTGCCATTTTTTGTTTTGGCGATATTGGCGAAGTGGTTAACGCACCGGATTGTGGCTCCGGCACGCGTGGGTTCGATTCCCACATGTCGCCTTTTATAAGGTTATATCAAGTAATAATTAATATGGCGGTATAGCCAAGTGGTAAGGCAGAGGTCTGCAAAACCTTCATCACCGGTTCAAATCCGGTTACCGCCTTACACGAGTTATGCCGGTGTGGCGGAATTGGCAGACGCGCTGGACTCAAAATCCAGTTCCAGCAATGGAGTATCGGTTCGACCCCGATCACCGGTATTATTAAGTATTATAGAGAGTATTAGAAAACATGAAAGCCCATTGATTGGGCTTTTTTTGTACGCTAAATTATGAAGAATAATACGAAATTATAGAAAGTTGAGCTTTTGTTGAACTTTTTTGGCTCTTCGTCAACTGTTGTTGGTGGATAATAGTATGAAAATTCTAATCACTTAATAATTAGAGTTTTTTTGGTATAAATTTTTAAGTGTATAAAATATTCTGGTATTGAAATCATATAATAATTTTTTAACTGATATATATACGTCTAACTTTTTAATTACATTTCAAACATCTTGATAGTAAATCATAGTGTACAACAATATATAGATAGTATATATTGTTGTACACTATATATTGTTGTTTTTAAGAGGATAATCAAGTAACATATATTTATTGCTGTAAGAAAAGGAAGGTCACTTATGAAAAAAGTAGAGGTAAAGTTAGATATGCAAGTGCCTGACATATTTGAAAAGCGTGATGGTCGAAAAGTTGATTTTGCATTACGTAAAGTTTTAAGTAGTACTTTGCGTCGATTAAATAGTAAAAAAAATCAAGAAAGCTATCAGGAATTACTATTACATAAATTAAGTAATTATCAAAAAATTAATGCCCAAACGATGTATGGCTTAGTTATAGCTACATATCGTGAATTAGGCTACCGTGATGCATTGGATAGCTTTCAGGAATATAGAATAAATGATGAAAAATTGTGGAAAGAGCAAACTGATCCAGCTGGTCGTTTGGATAAATTATTAAATAAAGATGATACAATTGTTCATGAAAATGCTAATAAGGATAGCAATGTATTCAATACACAACGTGATTTGACGGCTGGGACAGTGGGTAAAACTTTGGGATTAAAATTAATGCCTGAATCACTAGCTAAAGCACATTTACGTGGTTCAATTCATTATCATGATTTAGATTACACACCCTGGAGTCCTATGACTAACTGCTGTCTGATTGATTTTAAAGAGATGTTAACAAATGGATTTAAAATAGGAAATGCTGAAGTTGAAAGTCCTCATTCAATTCAGACCGCAACTGCGCAAATGGCACAAATTATTGCTAATGTAGCCTCAAGTCAGTATGGTGGTTGTTCTGCAGATAGGGTGGATGAGTTACTAGCGCCATTTGCTGAATTAAATTATAAGAAGCATTTAATAGATGCAAAAGTATGGATTGGGAATCCAATAAAACAGATAGAATTTGCTAAACTTAAAACAAGCAAAGATATTTATGATGCCATGCAAGGATTAGAGTATGAAATCAATACTTTATTCTCTTCGCAAGGACAGACGCCGTTTACTACGTTAGGTTTTGGGTTGGGTGAAAGTTGGATTGAACGAGAAATTCAAATCTCAATTTTAAAAATTAGAATAAAAGGATTAGGTCGTGAGCATCGTACGGCAATATTTCCTAAATTAGTATTTACAATAAAAAAGGATTTAAACTTTAAACATGGGGACCCTAACTACGATATTAAGGCCTTAGCTGTTGATTGTGCTACGAAGAGAATGTACCCTGACATATTAATGTATGACAAGATAAAAGAGCTTACGGGCAGTTTCAAGGTACCTATGGGCTGTCGTAGCTTTCTGCAAGGATGGAAAGATAAAAATGGTAATGAAGTCAATTCTGGGCGTATGAATTTAGGCGTTGTTACAGTTAATTTACCACGAATTGCTTTGGAATCCGAAGGTAATATTGATTTATTTTGGGATATCTTTAAAGAGAGGATGCAGGTTTGTAAAGAGGCATTAGTCTTTAAAGTTAACCGTGTCAAGGAAGCTATCCCAGAGAATGCACCCATTCTATATCAACATGGTGCTTTTGGCGAAAGGTTAAAAGCAGACGGAGATGTTGATGATTTATTCAAGAATCGTCGCGCTACGGTCTCATTAGGTTATATTGGACTATATGAAGTTGGAACTGTTTTTTTTGGACCTAATTGGGAAAAAAATGAAAAGGCGCATAATTTTACGATTGACATCGTTAAACGCCTCAAGGAGTATTGTACAGATTGGTCAGATGAATACGATTATCATTTTAGTGTTTATTCAACTCCTAGTGAATCCTTAACAGATCGTTTCTGTGTATTAGACACTGAAAAATTTGGTGAAATTAAAGATGTTACAGAAAAGGAATATTATACAAATAGTTTTCATTATGACGTTAGGAAAAATCCAACTCCGTTTGAAAAATTGTCGTTTGAAATGGAATATCCTAAATATGCATCAGGTGGATTTATTCATTACTGTGAATACCCAAATTTACGTCAAAATCCTAAGGCTTTAGAAGCAGTCTGGGATTGGGCTTATGATAAAATCGGCTATTTAGGAACTAATACCCCTATTGATCATTGTTATAAATGTGGTTTTGATGGTGAATTTAACCCAACTGAACGAGGATTTGAATGCCCTAAATGTCAAAATCATGATCCAAAAACATGTGATGTTGTTAAAAGGACATGTGGATACTTAGGTAATCCACAGCAACGTCCGATGGTTCATGGACGTCATAAAGAAATTGCTTCTCGTGTTAAAAATATGACTTTAGGAATGGTTGATGATGGAACGACAAAAGAGAGTTAAAGCACCACGAAATCCGAAACCTAAAGAATGGATTGCCAGTGAGTTAAGCCAACAGTATATTGCATCTTATAAACCATTTAATTTTGTTGATGGTGAAGGGGTTCGTTGTAGTTTATACGTTAGTGGCTGTTTATTTGCTTGTCCGGGTTGTTATAATAAGGCAGCGCAAAATTTTAGATATGGGACACCATATACAAAAGAGCTTGAAGATCAAATAATAACTGATTTAAGCGAAGACTATTGCCAAGGATTAACTTTATTAGGCGGAGAGCCTTTTGTTAACACGCAGGTTTGTTTAAGCTTAGTGAATCGTATTCATGATACTTATGGATGGACGAAAGATATCTGGTCTTGGACTGGTTATACATGGGATGAATTAATGCTTGAATCTGATGATAAACTTGAATTACTTTCAAAGATTGATATTTTAGTCGACGGTCGATTCGAATTACCAAAAAAAGATTTAACTTTGCAATTTAGAGGTAGCTCAAATCAAAGAATTATTGATGTTCAAAAATCATTAATTGCGGGTGAAGTTATTCTCTGGGATAAATTGTTAAGATAAAAAACTTGTCACAATACCTTGTATGTAAGGTGTTGTGACAAGTTTTTTTAATAATCATTTGGATTCGCGATAAGTGGTGAATAGTCATTCATATCAGAATCTCTATAGTCCCACCATTCTTCAGAATATCCGATAAAACCAGCAGTTATCATAGCGTTATTTAGTATATCGTAATTTATTTGTTGTTGAGGTGTTCGTTTATAATTTCTTCCAGCTCGTTCTGAAAAGTCGTCAAATTCACTTTGCATGTTAAGCTCGTGGCCATCCATATCACAGATAGTTAAATCAAATGTCACGCCTTTTTGATGACTGAAATTAGGATTTGGCTTCGCTACAAAATTAGGATCGGGATAAACGTCAAATAATTTTTTTTGAGCAGAGACTGGTCTGTAGGCGTCCCAAATTTTTAAACGATAGCCTTGAGTTTTGAGTAATTGACTTGCGATACCAAGTTTCTTAGCTGTTCCTGTTCTAGCGATTGCTGTAGAAAAGTCATAAATAATTTGGTTAGTAAAGTTGTCTTTTGTAGCATAGCGTAAATCTACAATAATATTAGGATCAATATCTTTAATATTTGTAAAACCGAGTTCAATTTCTGATAACATGATAGACCCTCCTAGCGAAGAATTTCGCCCATTTCATCATTATAATAAGAAAGTTTAGGAAATATAATTTTAACTGTAGTACCTTCATTTTTTGGAGATTCAATTTCTAATTGGTGACCTAATTTTTGACTTAGTTGATTTGCTAAATAAAGGCCTAATCCGGTTGCATTTTGGTTGAATTGACGCCCGTTATTCCCGGTAAATCCTTTGTCAAAAACGCGAGCTAAATCTGCGTTCGGGATACCAATGCCATTATCTTTAATGGCTAATATCGTTTCTTTTTCAGTATCTTTAAGAGAAATAACGATTTCACCATTATTTGGTGTGTATTTTAATGAATTGGTAATCACTTGATTTAAGATAAAACGTAGCCATTTTGAATCAGTTAGAACGGAAATATCTGTACTGTTAAAAACGAAACGAATATGTTTTGAAAAAAATAAGTTCATATTATCCCGAATGACAAGATTAACTACTTTTTTTAGTGAATCATCTTGAATTAAATAATCATTTGAAAAGCTATCTAAACGAGAATAATAAATCACTTGTTCAACAAAATTTTCAATGTTTTTTAATTCAATTTCAGTTTGCATGACTTGTTTTTCAGATAGCTTGCCATCAGATGTTTCAATTAGTAACTGAATAGCAGCTAAGGGAACTTTAATATCATGAATCCAAGCATTTAAAAAATCCTCTTGTTCTTGTTGTTTAGACAAGATATTATTTATTTGTATTTGATGATTGTTTAATAGGGCATTAACATAACCCTGATATAAACGTTGTTCATTGGAATGTGCACCATTAATAGGAATCAATAAATCTGCTGTTGCTGGATCAATTGGTAATTTAAATTTTTGGTACCATTGATGATTAATCCAGTAACGTGTTACAACAAAAATACTTGATATAATAACTACCAGAATATCTATATATAATAATGTAGATAAAACAATGTTATGGAATGGATCAAACCACAATACAAGATTAATTAAGAGAATAACTAGAAGGAAAAAGATGATTGTTGTAATTCTATCTGAAATGTACTTAAAAAATGTCATTAGTGTCTCCTAAGGGATAAGATAACCTTGTCCTACCTTTGTCTCGATAAAATTGGGTAATCCAGCTTGTGCTATTTTTTTACGAACGCGATTAATATTAACGGTTAACGTATTGTCATCAACAAAATGTTCGTCTTCCCAGAGTTCTCGAAGTAATTTTTCACGGCTAACAATTTTCCCTGTCTGACGCATTAA
The DNA here is from genome assembly GCF_056782135.1 of Dellaglioa sp. CoH-56-MRSF-11. The sequence goes on from NZ_JBXAYE010000008.1 coordinate 5,465, forward strand.
ATATTGCAGTAACTGGTACTCATTTTTTGATAAATCAATAATTTTATCGTTAAATTTTGCAGTTCCATTTTGTAAATTCAAAAAAAGGCCATTATGCTCGAGTGTTTCTGGTCCCATTTCTGCGTAATTGTAAGTGCGTCGTAATAATGCAGAAATTTTTGCAACTAAAACTTCCATTGAGTAAGGTTTATTTACGAAGTCATCGCCACCCATATTCATTGCCATAACCATATCCATATTGGTATTTCGGCTTGAGATAAATATAATTGGTACATTTGATATTTCACGGATTTTTTTACACCAGTAAAAGCCATCAAAATCGGGTAAATTAATGTCTAATAAAACTAAATGTGGTTTTTTTTCAATGAATTCAAGATCAATTTCACTAAAATTATTAATTAAAATAGGGTTGAATCGCCATTTTGCTAGACTATCTGCAGTAATGTTGGCAATTGTTTTATCATCTTCAACAATCATTATACTAAACATATTATCACCTCTTTAAAGTAAGAACTATTTACCCTACAATACCGGTTTTTAGCATTAAATTCAAATAGATAAAAAGCGTAAATAAATATTGGCGTAATTATCCTATATATAGGATAATACTTGGTAATAGGAGAAATGAAATTATGACATTTATTGAAGTAGATCACGTTAAAAAAATTTATGGAATGAAGTTTAATAGATCGACTGCAATTGATAATATTTCGTTTGTAATTGATTCAGGAGAATTTGTTGGTATTATGGGACCATCTGGTGCAGGAAAAACGACGTTATTAAATATGATGTCGACTATTGATAAGCCAACTTTTGGACATGTTAGAATAGATAACCAGGATATAACACAATATAATGAAAAAAAATTGTCTGAGTTTAGAAGACAACAGTTAGGGTTTATTTTTCAAGATTTTAATTTACTTAATTCGTTGACTATCAAGGAAAATATAATTTTGCCCTTAGCATTGGATAAAGTAAATGTAGAAATAATTGAGGCAAAACTTGCTAATATTGCTAATATTTTAAATTTAAATAATATTTTAAAACATTTTCCAAATGAAATTTCAATTGGTCAACAGCAGAGGGTTGCAGTTGCACGAGCTATTATAACGGCACCCAAAATGTTATTCGCAGATGAACCGACAGGAAGTCTAGATTCAAAAGCAGCTACGGAACTATTGAAGTATTTAACAGACGTGAATGAAAAGCAAAAGATGACGCTCATGATGGTAACTCATGATGCATTTACAGCTAGTTATTGTAAAAGAATTATTTTTATTAAAGATGGGAATATCTTTGCCGAAATTAGGCGAGATGGCTCTAGAAAAGAATTTTTCCAAAAAATAATTGATATGCAAGCAGCTATTGGTGGGGGAAAGCAATGAAACCACTAGTGAATATTGTTTTTAAAAGTATTTGGCGCAGTTTATGGGATTATTTAATTTACATTATTGCTAGTGCGATAGCAGTTACAGTTTATTTTTCATTTTTGTCAATGTCAATTAACAAAGAGTTAACACAAAATGCGCGCGTAGAGTTACCAATTTCTGTTACTTTACGTATTAGTAGTTTTTTAATTTTGATTTTTATTGCTTGTTTCATGATGTACACTAATCTTTTTGTGGCGAAACGGCGAGAAAAAGAAATTGCTGTTTACCATCTTCTTGGAGTGAAAAAAAAAGAAATTGCGACAATGCTATTTATTGAAAATTTAATTCTAGGTAATATAGCATTACTGATTGGTTTAGTGGTTGGTGCGATCTTTTCTAAATTATTTGCTATGATTTTGTTGAGGGCTATGTTTATTGTGGCAGATACCAATATTATTATATCTTGGCATAGTTTAATTAGTACAATAGTTATCTTTAACGTTATCTTTTTAATGATGTCAACTGTTAATGCAAGTGTTATTTATCGTAAACAATTAGTTTCATTGTTTAAAAATAGTGATAATGCCAGTGTCGAAAAATTTGGACCATTTAAACGATTTATGGCTATCATTAGTATCTTTTTTATTATTGTACCTTTATTTATGGCAGTAAATTTTGAAAATTTGGGACCTATTTTTAATGTTTGGTTACGTAAAAATGATTATTTTTTAGCAGTATTGATTATTGCAATTATGATTATCTTAGGGACTCTTTTGATTTTTAATTATTTGGTGCCGATAATGATAAGTATGATACAAAAATGGCGACATTTTATGTATCGGGGTGGTAGGCTACTTGCTTTTTCTAATTTAAAAGTCAGTTTAAGACAAAATAAGGTCATCTTAAGTTTAATGACTTTATTAATAATGTTCTCTTTATCTGTATTTATTGGAGTGGCTACGTTGTATTCATATTCCCAAAAAACAATTGATCAAGTGGCACCAGCTCATTTTATTACGGACGATTATCATTTAAAAACTGTAAAAAAAGTATTAAAACAAAACAATTTAATAGTGAAACAGCAAGTAAGTGGACATCTTAAAATTGTACCGATGAAAACAAGTGTTCAATTAAAAGCAAATAATCAAAGTGAAGCTAAAATTGTGCCAATTACAATAATGTCAGAAACAGATTATAATCATGCGCGTAAAATTCAAGATGATTTAGAACCGATTAAGATTAAATCGAATGAGACAGTTATGATTTTACACAAGTTAGCAAGATATCAAATTAATGATGATAACCAGCTCATTCAATTTAAGCAAAAATCAATGAACAAATTAAAGATAAAAACATACTTAAGTACGTTTCCGTATGGTGAAATACATTACATTCAAAATTTGTTAATTGTTAAAGATAGTGTCTACAAACGTGTTGATAGCAACACAAAATATGGACTTACAGCTATTAATATTAAAAATTATCAGGAATTTGCACAATCTAAAAATGATTTCGGACATAAATTAGATAATCAATCTAAAGAACAGACCTATTTGCAGCAGACAGGGACAACATTATCGAATGTCCGTTATAAATTTTCTAATCAAATTAAGTCAAACTACCATTATCGAAATTTGGGTGTGAGAAATCAAGTTGAAAAAAATGTTAACGAATTAGATGGGTTTTATATTTATATAGCATGTTTTATTAGTATTATTTTAGTATTAGCAACTTGTAGTATTTTAATGTTACAACAAATGATAGATCTTAGACAAAATCAAAAAACTTATTCACTAATGCAAAGTCTAGGTGTGACCAAAAAAGAGATTAAGCGAATTATTTATCAGCAAACAGCCAGTTTATTTTTAATTCCGGTTATTTTAGGATCGATAGAAGCAATATTTACTTTTAATATTTATGTCGCATTATTTGATCAACCTAACCTAAATGTTCTCATTTTCTTCTGGGGGACCTTCTATGTGATGTATTTAGGCTTATTTTTAATTACCGTGAGAGTGTTGAATCGGATAATAAATAACAGAGTTTAAGAACGGTTAAATGATTAATAGCCTAAAAGTTAGAAAACTTTTTAGGCTATTTTTTGGTTGGAAATTAAACATTTTTGGGGAATAACTATTGTAAAAAAATAGCTAATTAATGACTTGTTTGAGTCATTAATTAGCTATTAATATCGTTTGTGGAATACGGATTGTTTTTAACTAATTGGATTAATCTTTTATATTAATTAATTCATTAACAGAATACACTGCGTCTATGGGAGTAATTTGAAACTCACTTTCATAGTACTTTAACTGTTTATAATTTGACGTTTTACGCCAATTAATAAAATCAGATTGTTGCTTCCAAATTGTTAAAAAAACATAATTATAACCTTTAGATAAAGACTGTAATGTGTAAAAAGAAATGATACCAGTTGGTTTTGTTTGTTCATTAATAAAAGTTTGTACTTGAGCTAAGTAAACTTTACTTTCTTCATCGCTCAAAGTAATATATTTAAAATGATAAAAACCTTGCCATGAATCCATTCCTACATGATATCGAACACGGAAGTCTAATCCAGAGTAGAAAATAGAATTATCATCTGATGTGTCTAATAAGTAAGAATTATTGTACTTATTAATTGGATTAAGTAGAATAAATGATCGGGATGGATTATTTCGAATTATAGACTTTAAAAAATATTCAGCGCCTAATGCTGTGTTTATATGATTTAACAAAGATACATCTCCCATTTACTTTAATTCATTATTAAGTATAGCCCAAAAAAAGGTATAATAGAGTCAAAAGTAACAGGAAGGACAATTAAAAATGAAGTTGACAATTTTAGGATTCTATGGGGGTTATCCTGCCCATACAGTTGGAACTAGTTCATATTTAATTCAGAGTAATGGTTTTAATTTATTGTTGGACTGTGGAAGTGGAGCAATGCTTAGTCTAGAACCTAAACTAGATTCCTTGAAGTTAGATGCAGTTGTTTTATCACATTATCATCAGGATCATATCGCAGATGTCGGCGTTTTACAGTATAGCTGGCAGATTAACGGTGAACAAGTGAAGCAACCACTTCCTATTTATGGGCCATCTATTGATCAAGAAGCATTAGCAAAATTAACTTGGGCAAATGCGACAATTGGAATAGGATATAAGAATAAAGAAGTTATAGACATTGGGCCTTTTACTTTTGAATTTTTAGAAACAATTCACCCAGTGCCTACATATGCTATGAGAATAACGGAACGGGCAACTGGGAAGGTCTTTGTTTTTACAGCTGATACGGCGTATGACGAAAAATTAAATGAAATTAGTCAAAATGCAGATATATTAATGACCGATACAAACTTTTTTGATGATAAAATTGGCAAAAAATGGCATATGACATCTACCGAGTCTGGAAAGTTTGCTCGTTTAAATAATGCTAAAAGATTAATTTTAACGCATTTACCAGCAAATGGTTCCCACGAATTATTAAAAGAACAAGCTGAATTATCAGCTGGCAATAATATCGATATAATACTCGCAAAAAAATATTTAGAACTAATTTTGTAATCGGATACATATTGTTAAATTTTTTTAACAATATGTATCTTTTTTTTGAAAAATAAAATAATGATAAGATTGTTGCAAATAAACGATTAAGTGCGTGTTACGTACTTTTAGTAAGTATATATCGAGTGTAAAGTATATTAAATAATTGAGATAGCAAATTATTTTTCATTCAATAAATAATAATAACTATAAAATATATGTAATATCATACTCGAAATATAAAAAACAATATCAAAAATGATGTCATTTAATCATTTAATAATGAACACAAATGAATTAAATGTATTATTAGTAAAAATATTAATTAGTAAATTTTTTTAATAAAATGGTAGTAATTTGTTTGATAATAAGTTACAATTGTTTTATAGGAATTGATAAATTTTTTATTAAAAGGAGAGAGCGCATATGGTAACTTTATATACTTCACCAAGTTGTACATCTTGTCGAAAAGCACGTGCATGGCTTAAGGAAAATAATATTCCATTCCAAGAACGTAATATTTTTTCTGAGCCTCTCAACATTGATGAAATTAAAACAATTTTGCAAATGACTGAAAATGGAACAGAAGAAGTTATTTCTAAACGCTCAAAAGTTTATCAGGAACTAGATATGGACTTAGACGATTTACCACTTCAAGAATTATTCTCATTAATTCAAGATAATCCTGGTTTATTACGTCGTCCTATTATTCTAGATGAAAAACGATTACAGGTTGGATATAACGAAGACGAAATTCGTCGCTTCTTACCAAGGGATGTACGTGCTTTAGAATTACAAAAGGCACAATTACTTGCTGGATTTTAATTAATTTAAAATTAAATAATATTGAAACATTAGTTTTTAATAAGGTAACATGGTAAAATTCAGGAAGACGCATTCCTGAATTTTTTTTATTTAGTTTAAACTACTTTACAAATAGTAAATTTTAGATAGAATTAAGGTCAAGTTATCAGAAAGATGGGTGATTAGTAATGAAAATGGAAAAAATAAATGAAAATACAATTCGTGTTTTAGTTGAAGATGAAGATTTATCTAAAAGAGGTATTACTGTTTTAGATTTATTAGGTAATAGAACTCAAATTGAAGATTTCTTTTATAGTATTTTACGCGAAGTAGACACGGAACATGAATTTGAAAATAATGAAGCAGTTACCTTCCAGGTATTACCTAATCGAGATGGCTTGGAGTTATTTATCAGTCGTGGAAAGCCAGACGAGACGCAAAATCCGAAAGAAATAAACATTTCTGATTTATCTGAGAATGATGATCTAGGAAGCTTTATAAAAGATAGATTAGCTGAGCTTGAAGACAGTGACAATGACTCACAAGATACTGTTGGATCGGGTTATAAAAAATCTGCTCAAACAAGAATGTTTGAATTTGGGGACTTCGAAGATTTTATTCAATTAGCTAAAATTTTTAGACCAACAAATACACAAAGCAATTTATTTAAAGTCCAAAATAAATATTTTTTAGAACTAATTTTTGATAAAGATAATACAACAAAAGAAACAATCGAAAATGATATAGCTGTCGCATTAGAGTATGCACAGGTTGTCTCATCGACAGGACCATTTATGGAAGAACGTGGTAAAAAGATTATGTCATCTGACGCACTCTCTGAGGCAAGAAGATACTTTAAATAAACAAACTAATCGAAAAAGGTTAGTTTGTTTTTTTGCGTATTTAAATTGTAACAAGGGGTAATTTGAATGATATTTGCAAAACAAGAACACGTAGATGAGTTGGTATGCGCAATAAATTTTAAGCAAAACAATAAATATTTTTGTCCTGGTTGCGGAGAGCGTGTTGTCTTTAAAGAAGGCCCGCAAAAACAAGCTCATTTTGCTCATTTTAAAAAGTCATGTCATTTTTTTTCAGAAGGTGAAACGAAAATACATGTCACAGGGAAAAATTTAATTAAAATGTGGGCAGAAAAAAGACATAAAAGAGCAGATATTGAGCAATATTTGCCTAAACTAAAGCAACGACCGGATGTTTTAATAAATTTAAAAAATAGCCAGTTAGTCGTAGAGTACCAATGCAGTCCGTTGACGCTAAAAGATTTTAACAAAAGGACTGACGGTTATAAACAAAATGGGTATCGTATTTTTTGGATTCTAGGGATGAAACATCGTTTAAATAAAAAATTAACACAACAACAAGCAATGTTTATAAATTTCCATAAAAATATTGGTTATTTCTTAGTATTTATCGATACTGAGCGACAGTGTTTAATTTTAAATTATGAATTATGGTTTGAAAATTTATATGGTATTCGTTACTGCACAAAAGTATTTAATGATGTAACAGACTTAATGGTATTTATCAAAAATAATTGTAGGAATAAAACTTTGAATTTGTCACCAGCAGACTTGTTCCGTCAATTGACTAAGTTAGAGAAAAATTGTTATTATTTGAATCATTATTTAAAGCAACAGATTGATTTTTGCTACATGCAGCGATATTATTTTATGGGATTTCCGATATATTGCTTGAGTCAGACGCGTCTTCCGCCAATCTATCGACATGATGACTTTTTTTGGAGAATTCGAGTTATTTTAGATTTGCAAAAATATACCACTGATGTTATTTCGAAAAAAGAGCTTGAGTTATTATTTAACCTGCAACAAAAAATCACAAAAACTCTTTTTGAAATGCCACTTGTTGGTCATCTAGCAATTAAACAAGTTAATAATGCATATATTAAGGGTTTAATTAAAAATCATATTTTAATACCAATTAAAGAATCCGAAAATTATCGAATTGACAATCAGATTGTATGGTCCAGTGATATATCGCTAAAAATGGAAAATTTACAGTTGAGGCATACATTTATTTCAAATTTTGATTAAAAATATGTTATCTTATAGGAGTAAATAAACGATATTCGGAGGCTTTTTATGACAGTAGCTAAGCAATTACCAAAGCGTGAAGAGGTACCAGAAAATTTAACGTGGGATGTAGAAAAAATATATGGTTCAGATTCATTATTTGAAGAGGATTACAAAAAAATTGAAGAATCTGTAGTAACTATCGCTAACTTTAAAGGTACATTGAGTCAAGATAGTACAACAATGTTACGTGGATTAGAAGCTATTTTGGCGCTTGAACGGATGCTCGAAAAAGTATACGTGTATGCGAATTTAAAAAATGATCAAGATACAGAAAATTCAACATATCAAGCTTTAAATTCAAGGGCTGGCGCCTTGGCAGCTAAGGTATCGGCTGCTATTTCTTGGTTTGAACCTGAAATTATTGCGATACCAGAGGATACTTTAAAGCAATTTATGTCTGATAATCCTGATTTAAAAGGCTATCGTCATTTTTTTGATAGTTTATTATTGGAGAAGGATCATGTCCTTTCGCATGCTGAAGAAACGCTCTTAGCTGGAGCAGGGGATATATTTAGCGCCTCTTCTAAAACGTTTGAAATACTGAACAATGCTGATTTGAAATTTCCAGTTGTTCAAGACGAACAAGGTAATGATGTTCAATTATCACAAGGTATTTATGGGGTCCTTCTAGAATCAACTTCTAGAAGTGTTAGAGAACAGGCCTTTAAAAAATTATATGAAGTCTATGGTCAATTTCAAAACACACTAGCTTCAACACTTTCAAGCCATGTTAAAGTTCATAACTATAGTGCACAAGTTCGACATTATAAAAGTGCCAGAGATGCGTCATTATCAAATAATCAGATACCTGAAGTTGTCTACAATACACTAATTGAGCAGGTTAATAAGAATTTACCGTTGTTACACCGTTATGTTGCATTACGTAAGAAAATTTTAAAAGTTGAAAAATTACATTCATACGATTTATATACACCAATAACAGGCGAACCCGCACTAAGTTACACGTATGATGAAGCGAAAAGTGAGGCATTAAAAGCCTTAGATAAAATGGGACCTGATTATCTAAGTCATGTTCAAGAGGCATTTGATAACCGTTGGATTGATGTTGTTGAAAATCAAGGTAAAAGAAGTGGTGCCTATTCATCAGGTATGTATGATACAGCACCATATATGTTATTAAACTGGCAAAATAATGTAAATAATCTTTATACATTGGTACATGAAATGGGACATAGTATTCATAGTTACTATACGCATCATAATCAGCCTTATTTGTATGGTGATTATCCAATTTTTTTAGCAGAAATTGCGTCAACAACTAATGAAAATACGTTAACACATTATTTATTAAAGACTCAAACAGATCCTAAGGTTAGGGCATTTTTACTTAATTATTATTTAGACGGGTTTAAAGGAACTATCTTCCGTCAAACACAATTTGCAGAATTTGAACATTGGATTCATGAGGAAGACGCGGTTGGAAACCCACTAACGGCTGATAAACTGTCTAAATACTATGCTGATTTAAATCAAAAATATTATGGAGAGAGTTTAGAACGTGATCCAGAAATTGCAATGGAATGGTCAAGAATTCCGCATTTTTATTATAATTATTATGTCTATCAATATGCAACAGGGTTTGCTGCTGCAACCACTTTATCTGAGGGAATCACTAGTGGAAAACCTGATGCATTAGAAAACTATTTGAATTATTTGAAAGCTGGGAGTTCAGATTTTCCAGTTGATGTCATGAAAAAAGCAGGTGTAGATATGACTAAGTCAGCATATCTAGTTAACGCATTTGCTGTATTTGAAGCAAGATTGAATGAATTAGAGGCATTATTACCTCAAATCTTAGAGAAATAAAAAATACGTAACTTAGTTAAAAAACTAAGCTACGTATTTTTATTTTATAAAACGTATAGTTGGTTTTGAGGGTTAATTGCTTGATGTAAGTCATTTTGAATATTAAAATCACCAGCACAAACTTTCGAAATATCTACTAAATCAGCATCTGGGAAGGATACACCACAGTCTAGACCATCAATATTATTAATGACGATTGTGGGATGCATTGTAACGTTCATATCATTGGCAATTTTTTGATCATTTTTAAATGATTTTTTTGCTAACACTGAATGTCTATCTTCATTAAACATTTCCCAGTTTAAGTTAACTTCTTTAGCAACTCGTTGAATGAGCTCTTCTGAGTAACAAGTGCTATCTTGAACTAAAGCCGCTTGAATTGCCATTAAGAAATCACGTCCACGTTTTTTTCCTTGAAAAAGAGCTGCTTTATAATCTAAAGCGGCTTGGTAAATTGACCCAGATAACACATTTCGAAGCGCTAAGTTACGTGTATCAAGATTTTTTTCAATCATGACATTGTGCACTGTTTGGATGTTTAACATGGGTACAAATTGGAATGAGATTTTTTGGGGAGATAGACGAATAAAGTCTAAAACCTTTTGTTCAGATTTGAAGCATTTTGTACCTAATGGGTTGACAAATAAATAAATTTCTAGCAAGAGTACTCCTCCAATTATAGTGATTAGATTTAAAATCGTGTGGGGTTTGATTTCATTTCTGTTTTAATAACTATTACCACTTTACCAAATTTTTTTTTTTTTTCAATTATTAACACTTAATTAATAACAGATATTATTAAAATTACTTGTTTTTTGAAAGATTTGGTAACATTGTGAGGTTAATTCGGAACTGAATCACTAATTTATGCTAAAATGAGATGAGTAAATTGAATAATAGAATAGAGTGATAAAATGGTAGAAGATTGGAAATATTTCTTTAGACCCTATGAACAGGCCGTTTCAGAAATGAAAATAAAAATGCGTGGTTTAAGAAAACAGTTCACGGGTATTGGTCAACATTCGCCAATTGAATTTGTGACAAGTCGGGTTAAATCAGTTGATAGTATTTTAGAGAAAATTGAACGACGTCAAATTTCTGAAGAACGTTTAGAAACTGACATGCAAGATATTGCGGGTATTCGCATTATGTGCCAATTTGTTGATGATATTTATCAGGTTGTTGACTTATTACGTTCTCGAAATGATATGACCGTTGTAGAAGAACGTGACTACATTACTAATAAAAAAGCGAGCGGTTATCGCTCATATCATATTGTACTTAAGTACCCGGTTCAAATGATAAATGGAGAAAAAAATGTACTTGTTGAAATTCAAATTCGCACGTTAGCTATGAATTTTTGGGCAACGATTGAGCACTCTTTAAATTATAAATATCAAGGAGAATTTCCTAGCCAATTAAATGCACGGCTCGAACGGGCAGCAGAGGCTGCGTTTAAATTAGACACTGAAATGTCCGAAATTAGAGAAGAGATTCAAGAAGCGCAGCATTTATTTTATGGTAAGGGTTTAAACAAAAAATAAACATTAGGTATCATGGGCGTCAGGAAAAGAGGGTTACGAATGAAAGTTGCTATTTTCGAAAATGATGGGGAAAAATCGCAAAAAGTTGGTAAAGAACTGTATCAAAAACTAACGGATGCACATATCGTAATTGATAATAGTCATCCTGAAATTGTGATTACGGTTGGTGGGGATGGAACTTTGCTTTCTGCTTTCAAACATTACCAAGATAACCTTGAAAACATTAGATTTGTTGGCGTACATACAGGGCATTTAGGTTTTTATACGGATTGGCGAGATGATGAAATTTCAGATTTAGTTACTAGTCTCCAATCAGATAATAAACAATCAATTAATTATCCATTATTAGATGTTAAAGTTGATTATTTTGATGCAGAATCAGAAAGATTTCTTGCATTAAATGAATCAACCTTAAAAAGGATTAACAATACAATGGTAACGGATGTTTATATTGGTGATCAGTTATTTGAAAAGTTTCGTGGAGATGGTTTGTGCATTTCTACGCCTACTGGATCTACTGCCTATAATAAATCGGTTGGTGGAGCGGTTATTCATCCCGAACTCGAGTCAATACAAATGGCAGAAATTGCGTCTATTAACAATCGTGTGTTTAGGACGCTAAGCTCACCAGTTATTGTGGCTTCAAATGATTGGATTACACTGAAACCAACACAAAGCAGTGACTTTGTTTTTAGTATAGACCAAGAAATCTATCATAATCGGCAAATTAAGGCAATTAAATATAAAATAGCGAAGGAACACATTTGTTTTGCCAAATATCGACATAATAATTTCTGGAAACGTGTAAATGAGGCGTTTATTGGTAGTGATTATGCAGATTGATTGGCAGTATACAGGGACGTCTCCTCAAAAAGTGAAGACTTTTCTGAAAAATGAAGGTGTATCTAGGCGATTACTTGCAACGCTTAAGTATTGTGGTGGTAAGCTATTAGTCAACGATAACGAGCAGTGGGCAATTGACTTCATTCAAACAAATGATAAAGTGAGTATTGTTCTACCAGCTGAGAAAAATAAAAATGAATTAAAAAAATCGTTTGTACCAATTGATATCGTTTTTGAAGATCGCGATTTTTTAATTATTAATAAACCAGCACATGTTGCCTCAATTCCTTCATATTTACATCCGGAGGATACCTTGATTAATCGTGTCGCAGGCTATTATCAAAATCGACATTTAAATGATTTTATTCCACATATTGCGACGCGACTTGATCGTGATACGAGTGGGTTAGTATTGTTTGCTAAACATCGATTTGCTCACGCTTTATTGGATCAACAGTTACAAAATCATCTAATTAAAAAGTACTATACAGCATTTGTCGAAGGACAGATTGAAACTCCGCATGGGACAATTGATGAGCCAATTATGCGTGATCCAGAATCATTCATTAAGAGGCAGGTTGGCCATGGGGAAGGTAGTCAAGTAGCTTTAACTGAGTATTGGTTAGAGAAATCTGTAAAAGGTATTAGTCAATATAAAATCCAATTACATACGGGGAGAACACATCAAATTCGTGTTCATTTTGCATCCACAGGGCATCCCTTAGTTGGTGATACATTGTATGGTGGGCATATAATTATGCCAATGCAACGCCAAGCGCTACACTGTAGTGAAATTGAGTTTTATCAACCATTTACACATGAACAGATAAATGTTCAGAGTCACCTTGCATCGGATATGCAAAAATTTATAAATAAAAAATAAACGAGGTATTCATCATGGTGGATACAGAAAAATATAACCAAATAAAAACTGAAGAAATTATTGATTCGCTTGAAAAGAATCAACAATATAATTTTCACAATGAATTTACAGATTTGCATGTTTATGAGCAAGCTGAGATTTTTTCAGTGCTTAATAAAGAGCAACGCCAAAAGGTGTATCAGTACCTGACGCCTAAGGAATTGAGTGACACATTTGATGCCGCTGAAGATGATCCGGAAGATGTTGTTAAATATTTTGATGAAATGTCTCTAAAGTATGTGGCTGAGTTATTAGATAATATGTACACTGATAATGAGGTTGACCTGTTGGGACAACTGGATCAGCATAAATTAGCGAGATATTTAGGTCTGATGGATAAAGATAAGGCCTATGAAATAAAAAGTCTGCTGCATTATGAAGATAAGACAGCTGGTGCTATTATGTCAACTGATTTTGCCTCAATAACCTCAGATCAAACAGTGAGTTCTGCAATGCGTACTTTAAGAGAAGAAGCAAGTGATGCGGAAACAATTTACTATGATTATGTTATTAATAATGATCAGCGTTTGATGGGGATTGTAACATTACGTAATTTATTAATGAGTAATGAGAAGGCGTTAATTGGAGATATCATGACGACACCAGTTATGTCTGTTAAAGCTGATGACGATCAAGCAGACGTTGCCAAGATGATTCGGGATTATAACTTTTTAGCAATGCCAGTTACAAATTATGATGAACAATTAATTGGTGTGATTACTGTTGATGATATTATTGATGTTATTGATGAAGAATCGGCTGAGGATTACTCTGGTTTGGCCGGTGTCGATACTGAAGATCAAACAGAAAATCCATTTAAAGCAGCATCAAAACGTTTGCCATGGTTGATAACGTTATTATTTTTAGGTATGTCAACGGCAAGTTTAGTTAGTCATTTTGAAGGGTTACTGAGTGAAGCAAGTATTTTAGCTGTCTTCATTTCATTGATTACAGGAACGGCCGGTAATGCCGGAACACAAAGTTTAGCTGTTGCTGTTCGACGCCTAGCTGTAAAAGATGACAATGAACAAAGTGTGCTTAGACTAATTATAAGTGAAGTTTTCACTGGATTAGTAATTGGGGTTGTAACGGGTATTTCCGTCACTTTAATTGTCGGACTCTGGAAGGGTAACTTTGTTCTCGGGATGGTGATAGGACTTGCAATGATGTGCGCTATTACGGTGGCAAATTTAGCGGGTAGTTTTATACCAATTTTAATGGATAAAATTGGTGTTGATCCAGCAGTTGCATCAGGGCCATTTATTTCGACATTGAGTGATTTAACTTCTGTGTTAATTTATTTTAGTATTGCACAAGTATTCTTAAAATTTTTTATTGCGACTTAAAGAAAAACTTAAAAAGGTTCCAACAACTTCAGATTGAGTGATGTAATAATCCCTTTATGGTTGTCAGATGAAATAATATAATTTCATCCGATAATCATGGAGGGATTTTTGTATGTCC
>NZ_JBXAYE010000009.1:0-12100 GCF_056782135.1 Dellaglioa sp. CoH-56-MRSF-11
TGATATGACGATCTGGATGGGCCGTTGAGGGAAATAACCAATCAGAATTGATATTTTCTTGGACTAGCCAATCATGATACTGCAGTAAGTCTTGTTTAACTGGCTTTAAATATAACGTGTTTGCTTTACCGGTCTTTTTATCATGAATAAAGGCCGTGTGTTTAACAGAACCGTCTGGATTATAGACATCTGATTTTTTTAAGGTCATGACATCACTCACCCGCAGTAGGGTGGCTTTACCAACTTGAAAGATGGTGTAGTTACGCCGACCCGCCCGAAAACTATCTAGTAAAGTATCTTGTACCATCTTTAAGACGTTGGAATCTTTGATGGGTAGTACGATTTGTTGCACCATGTTTTACCTATTCCTCACTTTACTTAATAAAATTTCTTTATCCTTAGGATCATTTAAAGCGTGAATCTTTGCATGACAATTAGGACAGACGGCAATACAATTTTCAATTGTATCTTCTCCACCATCTGATAAATAATTTATATGATGGGCATGCAAAAATGGCTGATTATATTTATCTAAAAATGGGGCTAATTGTTCACAAAGAGAACAATATCCATTAGCAATGCGTTTAACGTAGTTAGCAATGTAAGGACTCCTCTCAAAGGAAATAGTATTCACAAATCTTGAACTAGCCTTGTCATTAGGATTATTTTTATGGAATTCATGGTTGGAACGACTAATTTCTTGGGCCATTTCAGCTAATTTTGATTGTGGCAATTTTTGCAAATGTTTATCTTGCTGAATTGTATGACTCTGGATAATGGATAGTGGTAATTCCCCATTGCCGTTCTTTATCGTAAGAGGGAATTTATAAACTAATCTGTAATTATGATTAGCATCTAACTCACTCGCTTTGTACGGATTATTTGACAAATAAACTATTCCTCTGTAAATATATTCACGGCTAACAAATGACTCAAACAGATGGATCGTGATGTTATCTTGATTAGCTTCAACTATTTTCTTATTGTTTCTGGTTAACTCTTGGTCACCTTCTTTTCCTTGACCCGTATAATGCAACGTGTCTTTTTCCCAAGAATCTTGATAAGGCACATCTTTCTGATTAGCACTCTGATGAAAAGAAAATATAACTAGACTCCGTGTTTTAGTTGAAAATCTGACACCACCAGAATTAGATACCCTGAAGATCTCCATTATTTGGGCATTACTATATACATCACCAGTTATTAAAAGATTATTTTTGTCCATACTTTTGCATCCTTTTTTGGGGTTATTATAACATTAAAATAAAAAGAAGCCCCTGTTATCTAGTGATTAGATAACAGGGGCTGTTTTAATAGGTTTTCATAGGGTCGATTATATAATTATAGACCCTGAGTTAAGGAATGTACTGATGTTTTCTAGTATAGTCCCTAGTTTGATAATATTTATTGTATTTTTCTGTATTTAGTTATTCGATGATATCGAGGCTAATATGTCAGTCTTCCAAGCAGCCATTGGTTGGTATATCAATTTTTATAATCGAAATCGTATCTCAAATATTGCCTAAGTAACTGAATAAAAATAGTCCAATTTATTGACTTCTGAGCAATATTACCATCCTTGAAGTATAGAGGATCCTTATGGACAACTAACATTGGGACACCTATAGTACCGACGAGAGGAACCTATGAAATGTTACACAAAAGCTATAAGACAACTGATTGAGTTGATTATACCAACGTGCATAAAAACATTGTTGCGACAAAATAATATGTTGCTTGCTAATGTAGGGTTGGTTAGTCTTATAGACTTTTATTATCTGTAAACCCTTGTCCCTCAACGGTTTACAGATAAGGCTTAGTCTAAAATTGCTCTTTTTTTAAACATTAAACTTTTCTATTAACTTAATAATAATAACCACGGGCGAACTTAACCGTTGTGTTGACGGGTGCTTATCACGTAGCTTTCATATTTAACGATCAACAAAGTATTTTTTGATGCACAAAATAACTTTTATACTTCTTATCAGTGGTTCAGGCAAAAAAGAGTAAGAATTATTTAAATTCTTACTCTCGCTACATCTCCTTTTTGAGTTTAATATATTGCCAACACCGATAATACAATAGATGTTTTCTGAATAACCTATATCAACTTTTTATATTTTGGCTAAGTTTACTTTCACGTTTTAATATCTTACGATCATTTAAGACCAAATAAATTGTTAGAATAAATATTAACCCTAAGGCAATAAAAATAACAGAAGAGTTAGCTTGCCATCCGAATTTATCAACCAGTATACCAATCAAGGCAGTTGCTCCAACCTCTCCTAATACGTATTGGAAAAAGCCAATGAAGCCCGTCGAGAGACCAACAGCAAATTTAGGAACTGCTTCATTGATCATTAATCCGATAAGTGTTGCAGGTGCATAAATCAAAGTTCCCATAAAGAACAAATCAATAGTTATGAGGGTTTGATTTGTGCTAAAGAAATAAATAAGTAATGAGGCAGTTAATCCAAATAAACACCATAGACAAACTAACGCACGCTGCCCTTTTAGCTTATCCGATAAAATCCCCATTATAATAACACCTGGTACGGCAGCAATTTCAAAAATTCCTACTAACCATTTAGAGAAAGACGGGGTAAATCCTTTGGTAGGTAGATAACTAGGGATCCAACTCATGATTCCATAGCGAATGATATAAATCGCCATTGAAGTTACGGCCACAGCCCAAACAATTTTATTCGAAACGATATGCTTTATAAATACTTGCATAATAGAAAGATCAGTATTGTCATTGTTATCAATCTGGCCTTCACCTGTCACCTCTACTGTATCATCATATTTTGAAACAGGGGGTAGTCCTTCAGCAATAGGGCTTTCAGAATTAATGACCAGCATTAGTGTTGCAATCGTGACAGAAACGACTGATGCGGTTAAAAAAATAGCAGCAATTGAATTACTAAATAAAAATGCAGCCAACTCTACAGTCAGCACACACAAAAATGCACCGGCATTATGAGCAGAAGACCAAATAGCATAAGCCGTCCCACGCTTTTTCTTAGAAAACCACAAACTAATTTCACGCTGACATGCTGGGGCTCCCATAGCTTGAGCAGAAGCCATTAATAACATAAGCGCAATAATAACATAAAAATTATGAGTGAAAGCAAGGCCGGCATTAAAAAAAGCAGATAGATACAGACCTAATACCAAAAAGTATTTGGTATTCGCTTTATCAGATAAAGCACCCATAAATAATTTAGAAATCCCATAACCAATTCCAAAAGTTGAGAGAATAAGGCCAACTTGACTAATTGAAAAACCATATTCTTTCATAATTGAATGTTGTTCCGTCGTAAAAACCAATCGAATAATATAATAGGCAACATAAGAAAAACTGGTTGCAACTAGAACCCCTAACTGTTTCCGTCTAAAAGTACTATCAATTTCTTCAACTGGTACTTTAACATTAGAATTAGTTGAAGCTAATAACCATTTAAACATAATATAAATCCCCTCTCTGCATTTTAAACATAATATAAATTCCCTCTCTGCATTTTAAACATAATATAAATTCCCTCTCTGCATTTTATGAAATCGCTTACAACAACGATATAATATCACAAATAAATCACATTTACCACATAAACATTCATAATTTGAACAATTAATTCACTTTTATCAAAAACGTAACAAACATAATTTTAGACTTCAAAATTTTCTTCAGTGATTAAAATTATTGGGTCAATTAATGCTTATGTTTTAAATTTTGCTTTCAACATCTCCAATTTGAATTCTAATATTCAATCGCATAAAATTTTTTTTCCTTAGTTCTATTTTGATTTTTTCATACTCGGATAATTTTCGAAATACCGTTTTTGATATAGAATAAGTGTCCTACCTAATCAAATATTGAGTAGATGAATTGGACAAATTATAATAATAACCACGTGCAAACTTTCTGTTTTCGTGGTGGTTGATTGTCGCGCAGTTTACACTTTGGGTGACATCCTTGCCGTCATCATCACGCCAACCAAAGGCAAAATCACGGTTATAAGAGTGGCTATTCTTTGGTCGTGCAAAATAGTGCGCTGAATTTTGCGACAAGACAAACTGCACTTGCACAAAAGAAAAGAGTCCCGTGTACATGCCGTCACCGTCATACTTTTGGAATTGCTCAAATGCATTCCATTGGTTTTGTAAGGACTCATCTTTTTCTTCAATGTGGGCTACAGGTAACCCATTAATCAGTAGCAAGATATCAATCCGCCGCTTAGAGCTTAGACTAGTCGCTAAATCTGTGAACGTAATTTGGTTAACGACTTCATAACGTGAATGTCCACCAGCCACTTCATCACCATAGAATATTTCAAGTTCTAGCTGCGTCCCATCATCACGATTCAACGGTACGGTCCCAACACCACCCGCACCCGCCAACATGAGTTGCGCATCATACGGCGTTTTATTCTTCGTTAGTTCCAACTTCACTTGTTCAAACTCATTATCAGATAACAGAGTATCTTCTAGTCGTTTGCGATTGTTGGCATTCAGAATATCTCGCCAGTGATCATATAACCGATCAACTGTTACACCAGAATAATCTGTGAAATATTCTCAACCTTCACTCTTTAGCTTATCAATTACAGCTTGTTCAAATTTATCTTCCGCCATTTAACTAGTCTTCTTTTCTTTTTTAGTTGTAACTATTTACCAAAACGCCACCACTTTTTAGGTTTAGGTTGTGACTCCGGGGTGCTATTTTCAGGTTCCGGTTGTTTGTCTGACGTCACTTCTTTTTCACCATCATCATGCGGTGCCATCGTTAAGGCTTTCAAGTCCTTAATTTCTGCCTTGTATTCTTCGAGCAGTTGTTTGTCCTGTAAGGCTAGCCGTTGTTGCTGATCTAATAAATTTTGCATTTGTGATATTTGTGAATCTTTATTTTCTATTTGCTTATCTTTAACAGCTAATTGTTGTTCTAATATTTTAAATACATAGCTATTATCCGTTGTTTGCTTATTATCACTGGTAACATTAGTATTACCAACGTTACCACCAACGTTGCTACCTACTTTTTCACTGCCGTTACTACTAGAAAAATGCTGTTTTAAAAGCCTATAACCACTAACCGTTACTACTAATGTTTCTACTCCGTTACTATATACGGTTTCTACGTAGTTTGCTCTAAATTCATCGGTTAATCTTTTCCTAACTGCTTGCTTAGATACCTTGAATTCATCAGCAAGTTCTCGAATTGTTTTTAAATTGTCACTCATGATCTATATCCTGCCTTTTAACGATTGGTAGATACTGTTCAATCGATTTTTTAAGATACTTAGCAATATTCTTTTTAGAATAGTCATCTTGTTTATCTCGGATATATGCTAAGTGCTCTTTGACACCGTTTAAACCACGTAACTCTTTTAATTCGTCATAACGTGGATAAACATTTTTCTGTAACCCTGACAAAATAGACGTATCCGTTAAATCAATATATGACAACAAAAACTGCTCCATAAGTAACTTTGTATATGGACTTTTTATAGCCTTAACAGTCAACATGTCTTCTGTTTCTTCTTGGCGAATCTTGCCCTCAATATAAACAGGATCATCCTGTTTATAACTACTATCAGCTGCAACTTGTTTTTTAGTAATGTGAAAGACAATACTATCAATGCTGCGTCCTTTTTTGACTTTTTCGTATGTAACTTGAAGCGAAGTATGCTCTGTTATTTCGTCCAAAGGATTTTTCAATATCCATTTATCAAAATTTCTAAAATCCTGATACTCATCTATTGTATCCGTCATTTCTCGTAAGTCTCGTATACTCATTTCAGGGTTACGGTAACTTTGAACTTGCTCTTCTCTTCTGCCGCCTTTAACACTGTAGTGCTCATACTGGTTGTAATTCATTGATAGCCAACGATACAAAACAATCGCATACTTGCTATTCAATTCAGAAATTTCTGACAAAGCATGTTGCGTAAAATTTGTTTTGAGATTAATTAAATAGGGCATGATTTCGGGACTAAATCGAATTAATACCTCATCATGATAATCCGTCCATTCTACATAAGGAATTGGCACAATGCTCACAAACTTAAACCCTTTATCTTGCTCTTTTTTAATCTGAAAAAAAGCTTGTTTCTGCATTTTTTCAATCGCTTCTTTAAAGCGACTATGCTTATCGTTATCATCAACCTTAAAGAAAGCAAATAACTCTTGCTTTGATAAATAAACCGTCTGATCCTCTGGTGGATTATCTGTATCAATTAAAGACACCGCTAGTTCAAACATTTTAAGTGGTGTTTTGTCCATTTTGGCGATGGATGTAATCAAACTATTATGTTCAACGACTTTTCTTTTTGATAATTCATTCAAGGTCTGTACCTGCCTTGTCTTTGATTCTTCTGGTATAATGGTCATATAAATACACTCCTTTGGGTGTGTTGTTGGATAAGCATAAAGAAAAACTTTTTGTCGGGGATTTCTTTATGCTTTTTATTATATCATTTATAGTGTAGTTTTTTTAAAAAAACTACACGTATGCACAGTTTTTTCTACACGTATGCACAGTTTTTTCTACACGTATGCACAGTTTTTTCTACACGTATCTAGCTTTAAAGCACTGATAAACCTCACTTTATACCCGCGCAAAAGAACAAAAGATTAAAATATAAAAGATAAACTTATAATAGGCTGCGCCTTTTTATTGAACCCATAAAAAAACAAAACAAAAAGAACACCGTTGTACATAATGTTTGTCCAGAGTGTTCTTTTTGTTTTGAATTATTTTAAATGATGGATTACTGGTTATGTAACCTAATTGCCACTTATTAAGCCAATAGCGACGTTTTAATCTATTTAATGATTATTTCTACGTCACATGGCTAAAAACGCTTAGAACGGCAAATAAACCGGTTTAGCGTTAGAGGCTAGGTCCTTTAAAAAGATCACGCGTTAATTCAATGATTCGATTAATTAATGCTTTAACTTGTTCAATACCGCGATCTAATCTAGTTGGCGCTATTTTCGTATCTGGATCTGCTCTAGCTGTCGTCAGTGTTTTTAACCAGGCCTGGGCTACTTTTTTATTTTGAGTGAGTTCTTCATGATCCAGCTTATAAAGAACATACCGGGCCTCCACATCCGTATGGGATAGTTGGTCGACACCATAATCATTTTTAAGCATGTCTCGCATGGCATAATCCAGCTGTTGCTGGTCTCGCTGCCGCTTCTGAAGCGCTTGATGCGTTTCTTTCAGGTTTTGATAATCAGATTGGATGTCAGCTAATTGCACTTTGACTTGTCCTAACGTTTGCTTGAGTTCTTCTGTCTCATGCTGGCTTTGTAAGGTGGCTTTCTTCATCGTGGCTAACACGTTTTTAAAGCGATCTAAGTCATCTGGTTTAAGCACCGTCTTACCAAAGAGGTTTTTAGATAAGGCTTGTTTAAAATCATCAATTTGTTTTTCGGCTAAGTCAACTTCCGTTAAGGCTTGATCCGTGATTTTAAGTACGGCCTGTTTAGCCCTAATATTGTCTTCAACGTCAGCTAGTTCGTTTTTTAAGGCGTTAAACTGATCGTTGTATTTTTTGATTTCAGCGACATTCTCAAACGGTAAGGTTTTGTTATTTAAAATCCCTTGTTCATAAAAGGGCAGCACCTTTTTTAAATGCTGATCTAAATCATCATGAAAGGTTTGCAGATCATGTCGCGTTAGGACTTCTTTAGCGGATACTTTATAACGCGCTTTTTTATCATCAAAAACCACTGGTACAAAGGCATAGTGCAAGTGAGGGGTTGTCTCGTCATAATGTACGACAGCGGCCACGGCATTTTCTTGGCCATAACGGTCATTAAGAAAATTGGTGGTTGCTTCAAAAAAGGCGCTCTGTTGCTCGTAGGGCGCTTCTGCGAGTTCTTCAGGTAAAGTGACAATCCAAGTCGCTAACGCCTTCACATCGTCTCTTTTCATGCAATAAACGTCATTTAAACGCGCGTTGAAGCGTGAAAGCATATCTGAACCATCTGCCATGAGATCTTGATTCAGATAGGATTTCGACACATCAATTTCTTTGTTAGTGTGATGGTCGGTTTTACGTTCAAAATGAACGGCTAAGCCGGGAACTGAACCACGCGTATTTTTCTTTAAATGCGCCATCAAAATTGCCTCCTCAAAAAAGATTTTCCAAGACCAGTATAACACCGTTAAAAATCTGGTATAGCCTGTTATACCAAAATAATATTTTGGACAGGCTCTGCGAGGCGCGTCATCGACAAGCGATGACAGTAGCGTTTCCCCTTCCTGCTGGGGAAACTACTATTTTTCAGCGCCTATCATCCGGCTAGAAAAACCTCCGGCGGGTCACGCCGTGACAGGGCAATTTATCATTGCAGGATCACTTTCAGTGAGAGCATGTCATGCAGAACGCTGCCCGCGTGGGGCAAGCTGCTGTCAGCTTAACCACATTAAAATAATCGGTAAACGTAAGTGTATAATAACAAAAAAATTGTAGTGGACTATCGCAATTAATAGGTGTTATACAATAAAAGCAAACAAAAAGGCACCCTTAAGGTGCCCACATTATTTTAACGATCATTAAGATCATCAAAATAACGTTTGATTGCGAACGTCACAACAGCAACACAGATTGCGTTAAACAATTGTGTAAGTTCTTGAAAAAAGTAAAACATGGAGTCTAAACCTCCTTGCCGTTGCAGTATAGTAGGAAACAACAGCTTTTTAAGTATATCATGTTTTGAAATACCAATAATATAATGTTATAATGTTAATAGAAGAAAGTACATGGAGACTAACCTCTCTAGTAAAAAGGGCTAGTGCGTAGGAACACCAGCTCTTTTTGTTTGTCTTTTTTGAAGCAAGTTTCCTTTCAGGGCAAGACAGTGTATAATTATAAACAATAACTGCCATGAAACAGCTCTGCTGTTTCAAAGGCTTGGGCCAGTACGCTGGTCAAGCCTGGTGGCCCACTTTAAAATACAGTGACGCTGATAGTATGATGGCTAGACTGTTATTTTTGACAATTAAAGACGATTCAAAAAATTAACCAAGCCCCCAAATTACTAATAGGGGGGGTAAAATTGCAAATAAACCGATAGGTAACCCCTCCTCAACGCTTGGGGGAGTAAGTTTAAGTCGACATTTCTATTATGGGGCAAAAAGGTAATAAACGCCCCTTTGATGAGATTTATCTAATAAAATCAAGAAAGGAGCTGTTATGACGTACAATGCAATTAAGGGTCGCTTTACGCGCGTAGCCCCTGATAAAACGATTTTGTATGGCGACAAGTCTTATACGTTTGCCTTAACACCGGAACAAAGTGACCAGATTGACCAGGCTGTTTATGCGGTTGTCCTGGCCAAAAATTACAAAACGACCTCATTTTCAATTGATGAGAAGTTAACCTTGTCTGACGAAGAAGTCGCCCAACACAAGTTGGTGGTCCGTTTACGCCTCCGCAAAAAGCACAAACAGCCCTCTCATAAACCGCTCACGGACTAAAATTTCACAAATAACAAAAGGCTAGTTGTGGGGATTATGAGAGCTAGACCAATTATTTTTAGCTCAATTCACAAGACGTGATCACAGAAAAAGCGCCAAACCCTGTTTATTTCAGGTTTGGCGCTTTTTAGTTTAGATAAGCGACATTAAGTAAACCAAACATTGGTCGGCGGATGTCAAGTTGAAAACCACATGTTTAATATTTTAGTAAACTACTGGTTACATGTATGTAAAATTAACGAAGATTATTTTTTAATCAGAGCACAACTTTTTTTAGAATATCATGATTTGGTTTAAAAGTAAATCGGACGTACACGTTTTTGGAACGTCTACGCAAAGGCTTTTAGCAATCAAATTACTCACTATTATATCAAATATTTCAATTAATTAACCCGTTTTCAAATATTTATATTCTAAGCATAATAAAAAGACACACCAGGTGCCTTTTGTTTATTATAATATTTATACAGCTAGTCGTTTTTTATTTTGGTTTAATGACCAGGACCATACAAGTTTAAAACGACAACTCCTGACAAAATTAATACAATTCCTAAGACGCTGCTCAGATTAATAGATTCTTTCCAAACGACTACTGCCAAAACAGTTGTCAATACAATTCCTAAGCCAGCCCATAAAGCGTAAGCAACATTCAAGTTTATAGTTTTCATAGCTAATGCTAAAAAATAAAAACTTGCACCGTATGAAACTAAAGACCCCACAGTTTCCCAAAGCGAACTGAATCCGTTTGAAGCTTTTAACAAATTCGTTCCCAAGAGTTCACCTAGAATCGCGAGCCCCAAAAATATATATCCCATTAAATTACACCTACCTTTTTTTTATAACGAAAAAAAACGACAAAAATGAAAAAATTCATTAGTCGGCGTTTTTTAGCTAGCCACAACCCAGCTATTCATATATTTTTTATTATACAATTTACTCCGCTTAATTGCAATGTCGTTTTTAATTATTCTCGAATTCTTGTTTTTTAACTTCAAGCATACGTTGTTTACGCTTTTCATAAGCTCTACGGTAACGTTGCATGGCTTTATATTCCTGCTCAAAGACTACCATAGGTCGTTTACCGTCAAGTGCCTGTCTCAATGGCATAGCATTCATTTTTGAAGCTACTTCATCTAATTGTCGTTGTTTCACATCTTTAAATGACGTGCCTTTAGGGTACCAATCACGTAGCTTACGGTTTCTGTTTTCATTTGAACCACGTTGTTGTGGTGATGACGGTGTGGCATAGTATAGCTTAATTTTAAGCTCTTTTTGAACATATTCTAAAAAGTCCCATGAGATAAATTCAGAACCATTGTCGGCTGTTATAGTACGCACAGCTTTGCCATAACGCTCATAAAACAACCTAAATGCATTGAAACACTTGACTTCTGGTAGAAAAAGGACAAGATATTATCTTGTCCTTTGATTTTAATTGCCTTTAATAACGCTTCTAAGGCATTTTTGACATTTTACTAGTCTTTGTACTTTGTTGCTTTTAAAGTTTCTCTGTGGCTCTTATATGAGCTAATTTAGCCATTTTAACTTAATGATTGCAGGTATTCGCTGTACCACACTTCAAAAGTATTTCTCATTGCGCCAAAAATGTAATTTTCAGGATTAACTTTTTGTTTTTTATCCTGTTTATTTCTAATAGCGTTAAATGTTCTTCTCAATGAAACTGTGATGTCATGTTGCAAATCCTCGTAGTTATCTAAAAAGATAGTTGTTGGTTTTCCTGTTTGTTGAGTAATAAATGTTTCACTTGCCTTTTTAGCATTAAAAATAATCCCAATCATTTTTTCCATTTTCTTTGGATCATTTGCAGACCATAAACTGATTAACTTTATGGTTTCAGCTTCTAAAGGAATTTTACCTGAATTTCCGTTTGATACTAGAAATTCGCTTGCATTAGCTACAATGTCTTGATTTTGTTTTTGTAGAACATTTTGAGAGAAATTAGTTGATGAAAAATCAAGCATGCTTGTATCTTTATTAGTATCTTTATTAGTATCTAAGTTAGTCTTATATAGATTGTGTCCGATTTCGTGATGTCCGCTTGTATCAAGGGTTTCAGCCATTTCTTGTCGGCGTCCGATTTCGTGATGTCCGCTTGTATCAAGGGTTTCAGCTGTTTTATTATTTTCTTGTCGGCGTCCGATTTCGTGATGTCCGCTTGTATCAAGGGTTTCAGCCGTTTTATTAGCAAAATCCCGTTTAATATACACGTCTTTTGCTGTAACTTCTAAATCAGCAAGGTAAAGTCTGCGTTTAATTACAGTTGTATTCAATTAGTCTAACCAAAATCAATTTGATCTAACATGGTTTCCCGACTCGCTTGGTCTAAGCCAAGGTAAGTTAACGTCATAGCTTCACTAGAATGATTCAGTAAGTGCATGACTAAGCCAATGTTGTAATTTGACTGTGTATAGACACGGTAAGCGCCGGTTTTACGCATGGTATGTGTGCCGAGATAGTTGATACCTAATAAATCTCCAACGCGTGCCATGATTTTATAAAACTGCTTCTCAGTGATATGACGATCTGGATGGGCCGTTGAGGGAAATAACCAATCAGAATTGATATTTTCTTGGACTAGCCAATCATGA
>NZ_JBXAYE010000010.1:0-1846 GCF_056782135.1 Dellaglioa sp. CoH-56-MRSF-11
AGCATGGCAACGTCCTACCCTCGCAGGGGGCGACCCCCAACTACTCTTGGCGCTAAGAAGCTTAACTTCTGTGTTCGACATGGGAACAGGTGTATCCTTCTTGCTATCGCCACCACACTCTTTTTTTGAGAAAACTTATTCTCTCAAAACTAGCTAATATTTATCATTGATTTTTAAGCCGTACACCGTTTCACACCACTTTGTGGTTAAGTCCTCGACCGATTAGTATTGGTCCGCTCCATACATCACTGTACTTCCACTTCCAACCTATCTACCTGATAATCTTTCAGGGGTCTTACTTCCATAAAGGAATGGGAAATCTAATCTCGAGGTGAGCTTCACACTTAGATGCTTTCAGCGTTTATCTCATCCATACATAGCTACCCAGCGATGCCCTTGGCAGAACAACTGGTACACCAGAGGTATGTCCATCCCGGTCCTCTCGTACTAAGGACAGCTCCTCTCAAATTTCCTACGCCCGCGACGGATAGGGACCGAACTGTCTCACGACGTTCTGAACCCAGCTCGCGTACCGCTTTAATGGGCGAACAGCCCAACCCTTGGGACCGACTACAGCCCCAGGATGCGATGAGCCGACATCGAGGTGCCAAACCTCCCCGTCGATGTGGACTCTTGGGGGAGATAAGCCTGTTATCCCCAGGGTAGCTTTTATCCGTTGAGCGATGGCCCTTCCATACGGAACCACCGGATCACTAAGCCCGACTTTCGTCCCTGCTCGACCTGTAAGTCTCGCAGTCAAGCTCCCTTGTGCCTTTACACTCTGCGAATGATTTCCAACCATTCTGAGGGAACCTTTGGGCGCCTCCGTTACCTTTTAGGAGGCGACCGCCCCAGTCAAACTGCCCACCTGACACTGTCTCCCACCACGATTAGTGGCGAGGGTTAGAGTGTTCATACAACGAGGGTAGTATCCCACCAATGCCTCCTCCGAAACTAGCGTTCCGGTCTCTACGGCTCCTACCTATCCTGTACAAGTTATACAAACACTCAATATCAAGCTACAGTAAAGCTCCATGGGGTCTTTCCGTCCTGTCGCGGGTAACCCGCATCTTCACGGGTATTATAATTTCACCGAGTCTCTCGTTGAGACAGTGCCCAAATCGTTACGCCTTTCGTGCGGGTCGGAACTTACCCGACAAGGAATTTCGCTACCTTAGGACCGTTATAGTTACGGCCGCCGTTTACTGGGGCTTCAATTCTGGGCTTCGCCGAAGCTAACTCATCCTCTTAACCTTCCAGCACCGGGCAGGCGTCAGCCCCTATACGTCATCTTACGATTTTGCAGAAACCTGTGTTTTTGATAAACAGTCGTTTGGGCCTATTCACTGCGGCTGACCTTTCGGTCAGCACCCCTTCTCCCGAAGTTACGGGGTCATTTTGCCGAGTTCCTTAACGAGAGTTCTCTCGCACACCTTAGGATACTCTCCTCGACTACCTGTGTCGGTTTGCGGTACGGGTAGTTATATTCTAACTAGAAGCTTTTCTTGGCAGTGTGACATCAGTTACTTCGCTACTTAATTTCGCTCCCCATCACAACTTGTCCTTAAAGTTAAGCATTTAACTCAACTTCAGACTTATTGCTTGGACGCACATATCCATCAGTGCGCTTCCTTAGCCTGCTGCGTCCCTCCATCGTTCAAACAAATATAACTAGTACAGGAATCTCAACCTGTTATCCATCGTCTACGCCTCTCGGCCTCGACTTAGGTCCCGACTAACCCTGGGAGGACGAGCCTTCCCCAGGAAACCTTAGTCATTCGGTGGACAGGATTCTCACCTGTCTTTCGCTACTCATACCGGCATTCTCACTTCTAAGCGCTCCACC
>NZ_JBXAYE010000010.1:1944-3345 GCF_056782135.1 Dellaglioa sp. CoH-56-MRSF-11
CAGTCCTTACGGTCTAGCTTCGTTGCCCTTAGAACGCTCTCCTACCACGGAACCCTAATGGGTTCCATCCACAATTTCGGTAACATGTTTAGCCCCGGTACATTTTCGGCGCAGAATCACTCGACTAGTGAGCTATTACGCACTCTTTAAATGGTGGCTGCTTCTGAGCCAACATCCTAGTTGTCTGTGCAATTCCACATCCTTTTCCACTTAACATGTATTTTGGGACCTTAATTGGTGGTCTGGGCTGTTTCCCTTTCGACTACGGATCTTATCACTCGCAGTCTGACTCCCGGATATAAATCAATGGCATTCGGAGTTTATCTGAATTCAGTAACCCTAGATGGGCCCCTAGTCCAAACAGTGGCTCTACCTCCATGATTCTTAATTCCGAGGCTAGCCCTAAAGCTATTTCGGAGAGAACCAGCTATCTCCAAGTTCGTTTGGAATTTCTCCGCTACCCACACCTCATCTCAGCATTTTTCAACATACATGAGTTCGGTCCTCCAGTGCGTTTTACCGCACCTTCAACCTGGACATGGGTAGGTCACTTGGTTTCGGGTCTACGTCTACTTACTATGGCGCCCTATTCAGACTCGCTTTCGCTACGGCTCCGTCTTATCAACTTAACCTCGCAAGCAAACGTAACTCGCCGGTTCATTCTACAAAAGGCACGCTATCACCCATTAACGGGCTCTAACTATTTGTAGGCACATGGTTTCAGGAACTATTTCACTCCCCTTCCGGGGTGCTTTTCACCTTTCCCTCACGGTACTGGTTCACTATCGGTCACTAGGGAGTATTTAGCCTTGGGAGATGGTCCTCCCGGATTCCGACGGAATTTCTCGTGTTCCGCCGTACTCAGGATACTGCTCTGAGAGATTTTCATTTAGTATACGGGGCTATCACCCTCTACGGCGAGTCTTCCCAGACTCTTCTACTATAAAAATCTTTGGTAACTCAAATGAGCAGTCCTACAACCCCAAGAAGCAAGCTTCTTGGTTTGGGCTCTTCCCTGTTCGCTCGCCGCTACTTAGGGAATCGATTTTTCTTTCTATTCCTGCAGGTAATTAGATGTTTCAGTTCCCTGCGTTTACCTCTATATAACCTATGTATTCAGTTAATAGTAACAGTCGATTAAAACTGCTGGGTTCCCCCATTCGGAAATCTCCGGATCAAAGCTTACTTACAGCTCCCCGAAGCATATCGGTGTTAGTCCCGTCCTTCATCGGCTCCTAGTGCCAAGGCATTCACCATGCGCCCTTGATAACTTAACCTAACTTTACTTAAAGCAAAGTGGTTTTGTTAAGAACTACGTTCTTAACTAATAAAACGCGGTGTTTCTCGGCTTATTGCTTAAAAATTTAATAAATATTATCTAGTTTTCAAAGAACAAATTTT
>NZ_JBXAYE010000010.1:3442-5228 GCF_056782135.1 Dellaglioa sp. CoH-56-MRSF-11
CCTCAAAACTAAACAAATTTTCGACAAGTGTGTAGGTTTCCGTAATATTCCTTAGAAAGGAGGTGATCCAGCCGCAGGTTCTCCTACGGCTACCTTGTTACGACTTCACCCTAATCATCTGTCCCACCTTAGACGGCTGGCTCCTAAAAGGTTACCTCACCGGCTTTGGGTGTTACAAACTCTCATGGTGTGACGGGCGGTGTGTACAAGGCCCGGGAACGTATTCACCGCGGCATTCTGATCCGCGATTACTAGCGATTCCAACTTCATGTAGGCGAGTTGCAGCCTACAATCCGAACTGAGAACGGCTTTAAGAGATTAGCTTAACCTCGCGGTCTCGCAACTCGTTGTACCGTCCATTGTAGCACGTGTGTAGCCCAGGTCATAAGGGGCATGATGATTTGACGTCATCCCCACCTTCCTCCGGTTTGTCACCGGCAGTCTCATTAGAGTGCCCAACTAAATGCTGGCAACTAATAATAAGGGTTGCGCTCGTTGCGGGACTTAACCCAACATCTCACGACACGAGCTGACGACAACCATGCACCACCTGTCATTCTGTCCCCGAAGGGAACGGCCTATCTCTAGGTTTGTCAGAAGATGTCAAGACCTGGTAAGGTTCTTCGCGTTGCTTCGAATTAAACCACATGCTCCACCGCTTGTGCGGGCCCCCGTCAATTCCTTTGAGTTTCAACCTTGCGGTCGTACTCCCCAGGCGGAGTGCTTAATGCGTTAGCTGCAGCACTGAAGGGCGGAAACCCTCCAACACTTAGCACTCATCGTTTACGGCATGGACTACCAGGGTATCTAATCCTGTTTGCTACCCATGCTTTCGAACCTCAGCGTCAGTTACAGACCAGAGAGCCGCTTTCGCCACTGGTGTTCTACCATATATCTACGCATTTCACCGCTACACATGGTGTTCCACTCTCCTCTTCTGCACTCAAGTTATCCAGTTTCCAATGCATTTCTTCGGTTGAGCCGAAGGCTTTCACATCAGACTTAAAAAACCGCCTGCGTTCGCTTTACGCCCAATAAATCCGGATAACGCTTGCCACCTACGTATTACCGCGGCTGCTGGCACGTAGTTAGCCGTGGCTTTCTGGTTAGATACCGTCACTAGGTAAACAGTTACTCTTACCTACATTCTTCTCTAACAACAGAGCTTTACGATCCGAAAACCTTCTTCACTCACGCGGCGTTGCTCCATCAGACTTTCGTCCATTGTGGAAGATTCCCTACTGCTGCCTCCCGTAGGAGTTTGGGCCGTGTCTCAGTCCCAATGTGGCCGATCACCCTCTCAGGTCGGCTACGTATCATTGCCTTGGTGGGCCTTTACCTCACCAACTAGCTAATACGCCGCGGGTCCATCCAAAAGTGACAGCTTACGCCGTCTTTCATTATCAAACCATGCGGTTTAACAAATTATGCGGTATTAGCACCTGTTTCCAAGTGTTATCCCCCTCTTTTGGGCAGGTTACCCACGTGTTACTCACCCGTTCGCCACTCATTATCTTCGGTGAGTGCAAGCACTCGGTGAAGATAATGCGTTCGACTTGCATGTATTAGGCACGCCGCCAGCGTTCATCCTGAGCCAGGATCAAACTCTCATATAAAAAGTTGATTGCTCTTATTGTTTTGTTACTTTTTGAAACTAGCGAATTGACTTCGCAAATGTTTGCTCTTAACTCTTAGTTAAGAGACCCTACACATTTGATTTGTCGAAAATTTGTTCAGTTTTCAAAGATCTACTTGGTTGCTTTTGACAACTTTTATATCATATCAA
>NZ_JBXAYE010000011.1:0-4217 GCF_056782135.1 Dellaglioa sp. CoH-56-MRSF-11
CTTGAATGCGCTGTAAGGCTTCACGATTGAATATACGCTTAGCTGAGAGCTTTCTATCATCATCAAAGGGCACAATGCCCATATGCATGTGAGGGGTCTTCTCGTCCAAGTGAACGACCGCATAACGAATATTTTCGTCGCCATAGTTATCTGCAAAATATTGTTTGGCTGTTTCAAAATATTTACGGGTTTCGACTTCGTCTAATTGCTCAAAAAAATCTTTGTCACTGGTTAGAATCCACTCATTGACTAAAACAGCGTCTTTGCGAACTGCCCGCTTACTAGCTTTATTTTCGTTGATATAGGCTTCAATATCCGTTTTAAAATTATCAGTGCGCCCAGCCACCAAATCATAATTCAAGTGGGAGCGGGAAACATCAATATCTTCGTTGCTGTGATTAGTCGTTTTCCGTTGGTCATGATTGCCAATACCGACTAAATTATCAGCTTTTAATTTCGTCATTCTAGCCACTACAAAACTCATAGTACGCACCTCATTTCGGAGTTATCTTCCAAGTAAAGTATAACCCACTATACTTCACTCTGTGAAGTGTGGTCTCTGCGAGGCTAAAAACTGTCTGTCCACTTTGCCCCTTTTTTCGCCTTTAGGCTGAAAAGGTTCGACGTGAACAGGCACAAAAAAAAACGCCTACAGCTGTCCTTTTTTCTAGTAACAGAAATGATATTTTCACCTTTGCATTTTTCCGCAACGATTGCAAATTCATTTCAATATCAAATTCAAAACAACAGACCTTGCCACTTTTTCAAAAGTGGCAAACCCAGAAAATTTCTACATGTCTCCGACGGCTCGAAAACGAGTTGCCAAGAGGGTGGAAAATCAGTGGATCGTATCAACTTCTTAAATTCCTTCCGATTTGCTTCAGTCAGACATTTATCGTTGACCCTACCGTTTATTTTCCCACTGGCCAAATAAAAAAGAGTAGCCTAAGCTACCCTTTTCTAAAAAAATAGTTCAACAATCGCGCCCATTGAAGGTAAATTTTTAAGAAATAACATTTTTTCATTTTACTTAGAAAATATAATACTAGCCCCTTTTATCACATTTTTCCGTACAAATAGAAATGCATATTCTCTTGTAATTCTGGCAAATCGAGCGTTTCTTCAGCTAATCGTTCCAAACCTTGATGTTCATAAAAGCCAAAATTACATGTCGTATCCGTAAATAAGTAAAATGTCTTAAGATTTTCAGATGTCATATAATCTAAAAATTGTTGATACAATTGTTTACCGATACCTGAACCACGTTGGTTTCCATCTACAACAAAAAAAGCTAATTCACCATCAAAGTTTGTACCAATGCTCTTTAAAAGAATTTCATCAACTTCTTCAAATTTTTGAAACGTCTTTCCAATTTTACGCCCTTCTTTAGATATAGCAATTCGTGCAACAGCAATTCCTTGCCGAATAAGATACCTTAGTGGTTTACGATGTGTTTCTCTATTTTTACCCATAATAATACCAACAGGCACTTCATTAAAAACAGCAACACTAGTAAATGTTTGATTAACAAGACAACTGGCAAGATATATTTTAGACAGTTGTTTAGCTAATTTTGGGCTTCCTAATCGATCGTAGTTCCATGATTTGCGAATCATATCTTCCAAGATATGATAATCGGATGGTTTAATAGGACGGTATTTAATATCTGCTTGTGTCATTACTTTTCCTCCAAATAATTAACTTCTAAATTGTTCTTAAATCCAATATATTCCACGTCAATAATCATTACTTAACCTCTCCAGTCTCAATATTTATTTTATTTCTCCCATTTCTATCAATTCCTCAAATCCTTCAACAAAGTAATCTCTATCTTTCAAACAAACAACTCGTTTTTCTGGACCTTCAGGTGTCTCAGTTTCACTTAACTTTATACCACAAATAAAGCATTGACCTAAAAGCTCTTTAGTCGGGATAACATTTTGATCAGTGTATTCTAAGTATTTCTCAACATCACTTTCACTAAACTCTCTCATGCTCTCACCCCTCTCTCATTCTTTATTTCTCCTGTATCAGGATCAATGGTTTTTGAATAGACCGGACGATAACCACATTGGTAATTTGCATCAAAATATAGTCGAAAAATTCCAGAAGAACTTGAAATTATTTCATTCACATATTTCATACTCTCAATTCCAAATTCGTTACCTCTTTGTCTGATAAACGAGCTTAATTCCTTTACATTAACAATGTTATATTCATCTACAATTTCAAGTAAAGTCTGCCTTAATTCTTTCTTTTCATTTTCATCAAGTGTTACGTATCTATCAATATCAAAATCATTTATAAAGATTAAATCTTTTTTATCGTAGCGGTGTTTACCTTTCTTAATTGCATCAGAACTTTCATGCGTTAAATACTGAAAATAATACTCCACGCTATCAACAATTTCGATATGAGATACAGATTGATCACCTAAATTACGTTTTATTTTTTTCCGAATACTTTCAACAGTAACCGGATTACGAGCAATATACAAAACATGATAATGTGGTTTTTTATAAATTGATCCACCAGCACTTATTATCTCTTGTTCATCAGGAGTCATATCTTTAAATTTTCGTTCAGTTTTATCTAAATTATGGAGCGGACTAATCGCCATAGGAATACCAGTTTTTTCTAAATTTTCAATAAAGTTTTCAGGAATACTTTCAGGATACAAAATGAATGCAAAGTTTCTAGCCTTTGTATTTTTAGTAGTCATATAGTATAATCACCTTTAGAAAATAAAAGCATTTTTCACGAGCGAACTTGAGAGAGGGCGCTCTTTTTTTATGCTCATTTTTCTCCTTTCTTAGATTTTTCGATAACATCACGCATATAGTTTCTAATATCGTAAGTTACAATTTTTCCTTCACTTTTTAAAATCTCTTTGTAATCAGCATACATCTTTTTAGGTATTCTAACGGTTACAACTTGATATTCTGTTTTCTCTTCAGGCATAAAACTCACTCCTTTATTTTTTTATCATTATACATCATTATATACTTATAGTCTATATAGTCAAAAAATAACCCGTTTAAAAAAACGGCGGTCAAAACGGCGGTCAAACGGCGGTCATAAAAAAACTCCCAAATCCATTGGGAGAGTAAGCGTAAAGTCCTATTCAAGTAAAATTTGGCACTCGGCACTTATAGGGGGGTCGTAGTACGGGAGCGAAATTCGCTCCCTGCCCCCTGATTTTCAAAATTTTTATCCCACTCAAACCAAAATATGGGCTCCGCCCAAACCCGCAAGCTGTGTCAGCTTGACCCCATAAATGAGCGGGAGCTCCCGCTCAAACTCACCCCGCACTCGCCGTGGGGCAGGCAAAAAAAGCAGGTGTGCTTTTCTTTGCATGCGCAAAAGTGTTTTATCCGCTAGTCTATCAACTCCTTAAAGCCTCAAAAAGGGGCTAACTGCTAAAGCAGCAAGCCCCTTTAATTCGATTTACCGTTGACAGACACAAAATTAACGACGTTCAATCTAGCCAGATGTTAAATTAAGCTCTTAAATGCCATTTTAAGCCCATATAAGCGTTTTAAAGATGTGGACCGCCTAATTCATCAGATTTATGTTTTTCGAGTTCCTGTGAGCTTTCAGGGGCTTTTTTAGACGGTTCTTTTAGTCCTGCACGTTCTAGCCACTTGTCAGGTAAATTGATACCTAGTTTTTTGTGTAGAAATTCATCAACATTGCGGACAATGCCTTGAAGTGTTCCGACTAACTTTTGCAATCGCTCATTCTCTCTTTCGAGGTCATTATAGTCCCACGTTGTTCTAGTCAGTTTATCTCTTAACGAGTCGGCTTCACGCCTTGCTCTAGCATGCATTTGATTGTAATTATCACTAAAAGACGCCCGTTGTTCCAAATCAGCGAGATCAGATTTATCAACCATGACTTTATTTTTATTCAGCAAAGTTGGTTTACTAGCAATTTTTTTGTTATCCCGTGGCTTGATTTCATCAAGCTGTTTTTTAGTATCTGCAAGCTTTGCTTGTGTCTCTTGTTTTTCGGTCTCTATTTTTTTCAAATCTTCCCGCATAGTTTTGTATTCGGGTACTGATAAATTCTTACGCTCTTTGTTTTTGTTGCCACGTTGAACATCAAAGCCATTCTCTTTGAGATATTGTGGTAATTCCTCTTGAATGCGCTGTAAGGCTTCACGATTGAATATACGCTTAGCTGAGAGCTTTCTATCATCATCAAAGGGCACAATG
>NZ_JBXAYE010000012.1:0-3254 GCF_056782135.1 Dellaglioa sp. CoH-56-MRSF-11
GAACACAGAAGTTAAGCTTCTTAGCGCCAAGAGTAGTTGGGGGTCGCCCCCTGCGAGGGTAGGACGTTGCCATGCTATTAAAAATAAAACAATAAAATTTTACGACCGTTGCTGAATATAAAAAAAGGTGTTGTCACAAAGTGACAACACCTTTTTTTATAGTTTTATTTCTCATTACAAAGGAAACACGGTTCCTAAAATCACTAAATCCGTAGGCATTACGTTTAATAATTTTCAATTTATTGTTAGTCCCTTCCTTCAAGTAGGCTATTAGAATAAGGATAGTTAATAGCGTTTTTCACATAGTCTTCATGTTAAATTAAAATGAGTAAACAATTTTTTTAAAAAATTGAATTCAAGTTTTATTAAATGCATGCATAAGTGCATTGTAAATGTGAAATTGATCGTAAACAACTATGGCGTTCGGGAATAACAAAGTTCTCGTAAACTTGGGATACGTATAGTTTATATAAGTAACGATTACTTTAACGTTTTCGCGTGCTTCTAAAATGAACCGGATAAAATACTTAGTCACTTGATAGATTGTTCTAGCAAAAATAGCAGATACTATAGAGCATTTTTTGTTACACTATTACTTAATAATGGATATAAAATTTTTCACATAT
Source organism: Dellaglioa sp. CoH-56-MRSF-11 (assembly GCF_056782135.1). The sequence continues at coordinate 627 of NZ_JBXAYE010000012.1, forward strand.
TAGAAAGACGTTAAATGATAAAACAAGTAGTAAATGATGAGATATAAGTAAAAATTTGATTTGACTATTGATATATATACATTGTATAATGTGTAATGCATTAAAATACATATACTAGATTTATATCGGAGGAAGTCCATGAAAAATAAAGATACGGCCTTTTTTGGTCATCCTAGAGGATTATCAACACTATTTTTTACAGAAATGTGGGAGCGATTCAGTTATTACGGAATGCGAGCAATTCTTTTATACTATATGATTTCAGAAGTGGATGGGCTTGGTTATAATCAAGCTACAGCCATGTCAATTATGTCCATTTATGGATCATTAATTTATTTATCAGGTGTCATTGGAGGTTTCGTTAGTGATCGCCTTTGGGGTAGTAGAAAAACAGTGTTTATTGGTGGAATACTAATAATGCTAGGACATATTGTTCTTGCAACACCCTTTAAATCAGTTGCTTTATTCATATCTATCGCGTTAATCGTATTGGGAACAGGGTTGTTAAAACCTAATGTTTCTGAAATGGTTGGTGGATTATACAATAGTAAGGATCCAAGACGTGATTCTGGTTTCAGTATCTTTGTATCTGGGATTAATATTGGTGCTTTGATTGCACCGTTGCTAGTTGGATGGGTTGGTCAAGAATATAATTACCACGTTGGATTCTCATTAGCAGCTATTGGGATGTTTTTCGGCTTAGTTCAATATTACTTTGACGGAAGAAAATATTTAACAAAAGATAGTTTATATCCTAATGACCCTATTCAACCTAACGAATTATCAACTATTCTTAAAAAATCTTCAATCGGTGTTATAGCTTTAGCTTTAATTTTAGTTATCATGTTCCTATTTAAATCATTAAATATTACGAATGTCATTCTTTTAATCACAATTCTTGCAGTTATCATCCCTGTCTATTACTTTACAATGATGTTAACAAGTAAGAAAACAACAAAAATTGAACGATCAAGACTTACAGCGTATATTCCGTTATTTATTGCCAGTATCTTATTCTGGTCAATTGAAGAACAAGGTTCAGTTGTTTTAGCAATGTTTGCGTCAACTAGAACGCAGTTAAGTGCTTTTGGGTTCACTTTCCCAGCTAGTTTCTTTCAAAGTATGAATCCGTTATTCATATTAATCTATGTTCCAATATTTGCTTGGTTATGGGTTAAATTAGGATCGAAACAACCTAGTTCTCCAGCTAAATTTTCAATTGGTCTAGTATTTGCTGGAGCATCTTTCCTTTGGATGATGCTCCCTGGTGTTCTTTTTGGAACAGATACTAAAGTTGGCCCATTATGGTTAGTTGCAAGTTGGATGATGGTTATGCTTGGTGAAGTTTTGGTTTCTCCAGTTGGCTTATCAATTACTACTAAACTTGCACCAAAAAGTTTTCAATCTCAAATGATGAGTGTTTGGTTCTTGAGTGATGCTGTTGCTCAAGCATTGAATTCACAAATTGTTCGGTTATACACACCCGCTACTGAATCAATGTACTTTGCTGTAGTTGGTGGAATTACTGTTGCCTTTGGTATTATGTTGAGTTTCTTTATTCCAAGAATTCATAAATTAATGGAAGGCGTTAATTAAATAGATTTTTAATGAAAGATATGTTAATTTTAATTAACATATCTTTTTTTGGAGGGAAACATGACAATTATTGCAACTAGTAGTGATAATCACTTTGATATTAATAAAGTTGATGTGGATATAATTATTGATGAACAAGTAAATTATCTATTAGCGAAAAATATTGAGTATTATCTTATTACAGGAGATTTATTTAATGATTTTAATAAAACGATTGATTATATTATTAGACTGAAAAGAAAGTTAAATAATAAAATTGTTGTCTTATTTATTGCAGGTAACCATGACATGGTTAAAAATATAACATTTGATGAGCTAGAAAGTGTAGTGAATGATTCTTATCTCCATAATCAATATTTGGATATCTCCGGCACTGAATGGCGTATTATAGGTAATAATGGATGGTACGATTACAGTTACTCAAAACAGCTAAAACGGTCTGATAAAGAAATGCTACATTGGAAAACAAACTATTGGATCGATCGTAAAATTGTTCAACCAATGCCAGATGTCGAGAGATTTAAATTAAGTTTAAGACAAACTGAAAAATTATTGAGTGATGCGAAACAATTAAATAAAAAAATAATATTTATGACTCATTTTGTACCTAATGAATTGTATATTAAAATTAATAATGATAATCGTTTCTGGAACGTTGCAAACGGCATGTTAGGTAGTCAAAAGATGGGAGATCTGTTAGAATACTATAAAGTAGAAAAAGTTTTATTTGGGCACCTCCATATCAAACATGATCCTATTCAAATTAATGAAACGACGTATTATACGAAGCCAGTGGGATATGGGCGGAAAAAATATAACGAATGGACGAAAAATACGTTCTTCGATGAGTGGAAATTTACGTTACAAATAATTAATTTAAAATAATTGAAAAAAAAGCTTGATTTTTAATCCATTTATTTGTATGATAGTTAAGTCGGATAAAGCTGATATGGAAGAGTAGCGAAGAGGCTAAACGCGGCGGACTGTAAATCCGCTCCTTCGGGTTCGGTGGTTCGAATCCACTCTCTTCCA
>NZ_JBXAYE010000013.1:0-1690 GCF_056782135.1 Dellaglioa sp. CoH-56-MRSF-11
TGTACTAGGCCCTGTCAAGTTGACGGATGAAATAATATAAAATTTAATATGTTTCTAAATGGCTTTATCCCAGTATTCATCTGGGGTAAGGCCATTTCTTTGTGTTGAGCGATTGTAATGATTAAAATATTCAATTCCTGCTTCAACCAATTTCATAAGTTCTTGATAGGTCTTTGGCAGTGGCTGACGTGCCATCCATCGATTTTTAAATTCATTCCACCAACGCTCCATTGGAGCGTTATCGTATGGCGTTCCTGGTCGGGACATACTTCTAGTTACTTCATATCGATCAAGAGAACGATTAAATAGTTTTGAGGTATAAGCTGAACCGCGATCGGTGTGCACCATGGGGTGTACACTACCAGCACCTGAAAAGGCCTGCTGAAATACCTGGATTTCTGCTTCACTAGTTTCTGTAGGACTTAGATTATAGGCTAAAAGTCGCCGACCATAAAGATCTAAAACACCACTTAACCGAATTTTATATTCGCCATTTATGCCATATGAAAGCTCTGTTGAATCGGCCAACCAAACTTGGTTAGGTCTACTCACACTAAAATTTTGATTAAGAAGATTATCTTGGATATATTGTTCTGATTGTTTCACACGATTATGCTTCTTCGGATGTACTAAACATCGAATACCTAGTTCTCGCATAACTCGTCGAACCTGTTTGAAAGTAATGGGAAAATTAATTGATGTGTCAGCTTGTAAATTTACCAACATGTTTCCAGTACCAATCCCTTGTAGATTGAAATCAAACCAGTATTGGGTTCGCTCTTTAAGTTGTTTATTACGTGTCTCCCAAACTGTTTCTTGTCTTTTTAACCCTTTGTAGTAAGCCTGACGGCTAACGCCAACCATTTTTATAAGTTTTGTTATCGCACCATGCTTTTCTTGACTAACATTCTTAATCGCGTGATATGCCAGTCGTCTTTGCTTATTCACCCCTTGCGCTGAAGTTCCTGCCATTTTTTTATAAAGGCCGCATATAATTTTTGATCTTCGATTTGGCTTTCTAACTCGTGAATCCGTAGATTCGCTTTATCTAAATCTGTTAGTTCTGATTGATCTTTACGGTGACCACGATTATCGATTAGTGATTCATAACCACCTTGTCGTGCCTTAAGAACCCATGAACGGGCTTGTTGATAAGAGACACCGAAGTGTTCCGCAGTTTCATTATAACTATGTTTATCTTTGGTAATATATTCAACAATTGAAACGCGTTCTTCAAAAGAAGTTTTACGACTCATAATGGGAACCTGCCTTTTGGACGGTGACGCCGTCACCGTTTTATCCTCATTATACTTGGAAACCCAGTCTAATAGTTGTTTTTGTGATCGTAAACCAAACTTAAGTGCAACATCTGCTTGTGAATATTGACCCGTTAGATAAGTTAATACCGCTTCTAATTTCAGCGCTTTTGAATAGTGATTATTGTGGCGCGCTTCCTGTAAACCTTCAATACCATCGCGGTCATAGCGATCGACCCAACGTTTGAATAGATCTTTATTAATACCGTATTCTCGGGCAAAAGTTCTTCTCGGCATTCCGGACTTTCTAAATTCTTCGATAAACGTTAATTTTTCTAATGCTGAATACTTGGCTCTGGACATACAAAAATCCCTCCATGATTATCGGATGAAATTATATTATTTCATCTGACAACCATAAAGGGATTATTACA
>NZ_JBXAYE010000014.1:0-400 GCF_056782135.1 Dellaglioa sp. CoH-56-MRSF-11
ACATTCTGGAATGCAGCAGGCAGGAAGCGTGCGGCACGCTTGAACATACGTGCAACCGGATCAAGCTTCGTGAGTTCAACACTCTTTACCACACCGGACTTCAGCTTCACATCTTGCGAAACGGACACGACGCGCACCGCAAGTGCGCCAGTGTCTTTCTTCTTGTTGGCGCGAAGCACCAGCTTGAAGGTTTTGTTGGCCGGGAGACGCATGCTACCCTTTACGCCTTCTGCGCGATCAGCGGCATTTGCCGGGAACTTCTTGTCGTTCGTGGGTTTGAATGTGACGGCAGCGAGCCGTGCCTGAATCGCGAGAAGAGTGCGCATGTCGTAAGCCGCAAGATTGCGCTTTTTCTTGTCTTCTGCTTCTGGGTTGTAGCGTCCGATGTAGCGCGTTGCCT
>NZ_JBXAYE010000014.1:410-904 GCF_056782135.1 Dellaglioa sp. CoH-56-MRSF-11
GACCATCTTCTTCGGTCGTGACCACCACCTCAAGGAAGTGGGGTGCAAAGTCGGCAGGTGCCGTGAACGTGGGGAGCGGTACGCGTGCCGGTTTCACACCGCCAGTACCTGTAGCCACCTTTTCAGTGCGCGTCGCCTGCGCTTTCGCCAGCGACGACTTCTTCTTCGTTGTTGCCATTCTTGTTTCCGTAGAGAAGGTAATTCAGTTCAGATTGCAGGTTCACCACCATCTCAGCAAGCCGCAAGTTAGCCAACGCCTGAGCCTGTTCAACTTGGCCTAGACGATGGGCACGCGCTATCTGGAATTCGATTGTGGTTTGCAGCATGGCCTCGGATACAGCAGGACGCTGGAGTTCTTGCTCCATCCACGCTATACCCTCGGTCTGCTGCCACTCCGGGTCGGAGCCGTGCTCGATCAGGAGCCGTGTTTCGATCAGGAACGTTACATCCCGCAGCAGATACGCTGTCTTTACTAGATGGAACAGTTCCGGATC
>NZ_JBXAYE010000015.1:0-811 GCF_056782135.1 Dellaglioa sp. CoH-56-MRSF-11
CCTTAGCACTCCTAATTTGGGGCCCCATTCCTAAAAACCGGGACGGGGTGGGGGCCCTTTGTCCAATTGATTCCGGCTATCGGCCCCATAGTTATTTCCAATTGGCCCGGCACCCGATTCCTATTCATAATCGGGGTCATCGGCTCACTGAGCCATTAACCGCTGACGCTGAGGAACAGAAAATGACGAACACGAACGCAAGCGCCCCCGTCCGGTGCAAGGGCTATCAATCCGTGTCGTTTGCGCGTGCTGAGGCACCGAGCGACGTAATCGGCTCGTTCTATGCCGTGTACCCGGATGGCCGCGTCTATGAAACGCCGATCACACTCGCGCAGTATCGTACGCACCTGTTTGCGTTCCGGGGTGCGCGGTGGGTGCCGTCATCGATGACGGCTGAGCAAGTGCGGGACACCGCTGAATTCAACGGCAATTACGCGTTCCCCGTCTGAGGCGCGGACAACCGAACAAAAGGGGCTCTTAGGGGCCCTTTTTCACGTCCGGGGCCGGCAGGCTGAGGGTGCGCCGTAGAGTGCGAAAACGTCCATTATAAATGCGCAGAACGGGGGTCTAAATGGGCCCGATGGGGGTATGTACAGGACGCGTCGAATGTTGGTCAAAACGGCTCAATCTCGGGCCGTTTTGCGATGCGGGGATGGGATGGGTTAGTGTGTGATTAGGGCCCGCACTCGGGTAGGCCCCGAGCGATCCGGGCCAAACGTAGCTGCGTGTCGCGCTCGTCATCCCGGTCTGCGTAGTAGGCAGCAATGCCAACGATAGCGACGAGCGAGCCGCCGACGATTCCTACAATAAT
>NZ_JBXAYE010000016.1:0-702 GCF_056782135.1 Dellaglioa sp. CoH-56-MRSF-11
CTTGTCAACAAAAAGGGCCGGCCCCGTAGGACCAGCCCAGCACAACATTACATCACGATCAGGTCCGTGGAGTGTGCGTGCGGAACAGCAAACCGCTTGAACAGCGAGGAACTTGCCTCGGCGCGTTCGCGCACTTCACTGAACGACTGCTCGTTGTACAACACGCCGTCTTTGTAGACGGTGCGGAGCATGTTTTCGCGACCACCCAACTCCGAGGATTGAATGACTTCGAGGATGCCTTCGTCCGACTGCACAACCGCAAGGTGACCCTTCAACGATTTCTTGGATTGAGCGGTAACCGGGTCCTTCATGATCCCGGTCCAAGCCTCGCGGCCATTGGTAATCGCGCTTGCCTTTTGGGCGTGACCCAGTACGTCGCGGTTGGTGGCTTGAAGCAGTGCGCCACCCATGCCGAATGCTACGTTCTCGGCACTGAAACCGTGGAGTTCGAGGGCTCGCAGGATCGCGATGATAGAGTCACGATTTACACCGTCACCCTGAATCACACGCACGCTCGGATGGAGCACCTTGAAACCCTTGCTGTTGGTCGTGGTACCGAAGCTTTCGGCCAACGACTTTACACAGTACAGCACCACGGATACCGGATCGCCGGAGTCAGGGCGAATCACAACGCGCCCACCCTTCGACAAGACCTTATCCTTCAACTGCTTGCCCCAGATGTTGTCCACGGCATTGTAGATG
>NZ_JBXAYE010000017.1:0-623 GCF_056782135.1 Dellaglioa sp. CoH-56-MRSF-11
CCTTCCAGCTCACTGATTGGAACAGGGACGCGTGTGTCTTCGAAGCTGATGGTGGTCTTCATTTACTCTCCAAACGAAGTTGTTGTACTTCCGAAATAACCTTGCGTACGTCGCTCGGGCCCGATGCCAAAAGCTCTACTAGAGCTTGCCTATCTGAGGCCTCTTTGCTCGTGCTCAGCTGGTGAACACGATTGACGTGCGGCAGTATGACAGTGCTAAACTCCGGATGCAAGCGCATTGTCTCGAAATGATCATGCGGAATCGACCCTTGACTCAGCAGATAGTTCTCGGCACGGCGCATAAGCGTTAGCTTCCACTCTTCCTGCTGAGCGGCTTCAAAAGCCTGACGATCATCCATATCTTTGTATTTACGATAAGGCTCAATGCGCTTGATACACTCGTGAATGAAAGCTACCTCGTCCTCGGCCGCGCGAACATTCGACTCATTGATCTCGCGCATAGCCGCAATTTCGTCCAGCTCGGCCTCGGCGTCGAGACGATCAGCCTCGTTGTCCGCATTCTGAAGCGCGGCCTCTGCACGCATCACCTTGGCCAGAATTCTTTTTTCGCTGGCACGCGCCGAGGCTAGCGCTGCTTCTCGGTCCTGACGCAGATCGTGAAGC
>NZ_JBXAYE010000018.1:0-602 GCF_056782135.1 Dellaglioa sp. CoH-56-MRSF-11
ATCATTCCGATCGTAGACGGCCGTTTTGCCGAACACTACGTCGATATTGACAACATGTAAAGGAAAACATGAGCAAGAAAACGAAAGTTGTGCTGAACATGCTGAGCGCATGCGTCTTGGCAGTAGCGTCTGGCATCGGCAACAAGCTTATTGCGCAGGATCACGGGACATGGGCCTCTGTCATCTGGCTCGTGATTACGAGTGCGGCAATCAGCTACCTGTGGCATCAGGCTGACAAAAGCGTGTGGGGCGAAAAGTGAGTCCCTACGTGGCAGGCGCTTTGGGCGTAATTAGCGCTCTTGTGCTGGGAGCTGTTGTGGGGATGGGCTCGCTGGAAATAGTGTTGCGCGTCGGGCCGTTTTATGGGACAGTAGCGCTTCTTGCCGCCTTCACAGCGGCCATTATCGCGCAGTATGCTGTTACGCAATACCTGTGGAGGAAATGCGAATGTTGAAAAAGATGTTTCTGACTTCGCGCCACCTCACGCTGTTGACGCATCTACGCTCCAAGCTTCTGGAGAAAGGAGAAAACAGCGACTACTCGGAATTCATGTGCAATATCCTGAAGGGCCTCACGCTTCCGGAAACTGAACTCGAATACCT
>NZ_JBXAYE010000019.1:0-585 GCF_056782135.1 Dellaglioa sp. CoH-56-MRSF-11
TCGTACAGAGGTGCCGGCTTAGGACTATCCGAAAACTCGCGAATCCAATGTTTATGCATCTACTTCGTCCTCGTCTTCATCTTCCTCGTCGAGATCGGGATTCCCGAGGCCCAGATTCTCGACACCGAGTTTGAGGTACGTCAGCACCTCGTCCACGCTGGACCGGTATCCGGTATCGAACAAGACCTCGTACGGAGCATAGCCTTCGATCAAGCCTTGATAGACAGTGGCGTCAATGCGCGCGTCGTAGTCTGCACGAATCTTGAGCGTGTGGCATTCGATGCCGAACAGAGCCTCGTCCTTCTTGTCGTTCAGGCGCACGAACTGTTTGTGCTCTTCCGCGAACTGTTCGAGTTCCGTGTGCCGGACACGATCCAGTTCCAAACCTAGATACTGCTCCAGCGACTTGAACATGGGACGCACCTCACGGTGATACTTCTTGTTCATCTTCATCTTCCTCAACTAGTTCGTTCATGGCATTCATCAGCCGCTGTTCGACTGACGCAGCCCAGTCATCATATTCGCTCCACACCGCGCGCCGCACGATGCACAGCGAATCCTCAAGCAAACTATACAGATCAGCAG
>NZ_JBXAYE010000020.1:0-565 GCF_056782135.1 Dellaglioa sp. CoH-56-MRSF-11
AAGGCGGTGGCCGTTGGTGGTCACCTGCATACAGGACACAAGGTTCGAAACACTTACTTTCCGGGCACACTGTACCAAAATAATTTTGGGGAACAGCTTCCAAAGTACTTTGCACATATCCAGTTTAACAGCGTTGCAGACCACGAGATAGAGTTCATAAACCACGACCCAGTGTACAAGCTACATACGGTGGTGCTGTCCTCACGTGCCGANCTTGAGAACATTCCACACGGAAAGAAAAATCTGGTAAAGCTAGTGATTCANGACGGTGCAGACGTAAATGCATCGGACTACTCAGCGTTCTCAAACATTGTGCTCATCAAGAACTTCCGGTCCAAGGAAGACTTGCGCGCTGTTCTCCCNGAGGACTTGAGCAATGCTGAGGAATTGGTTGTTCGCGTCGATGACTTCTTCGATGTGTGGGTAGAGAGTCTGGACGTTGAACAAAGCATGCGCGAGAAGATCGTAGATGTACGACGCCGAGTACTAAACAAGATTGTTAAATAAGGAGTAGCACATGCTTCAAAACATAATTCAGCACACGCGTGCAGCACTCGTTGCACAC
>NZ_JBXAYE010000021.1:0-557 GCF_056782135.1 Dellaglioa sp. CoH-56-MRSF-11
GTTGTGCCACCATCACCTCCGTAGGGGTCGAAGTAATGATTTTTAGGACACGAAAGAATTGGGTGTCCTCCACATGATTCGCAATAGGTGTCATACGCTGCCCACCTATCGGCCGCGTGCCACTCTCTGCACTCAGGGCACTCTATCTCCTGCCCCGGAAAGTCTAGAGGACCTTCCCAGTCGATAGTTTGGTACGCAGCATCGTCAACGCGTATTGTGTTCATGTGTCACCCAGCAAAAAGGGTCCGAAGCCCCTTGGTTTAACCTACGTAATTGCCATCGACGAAAATCCCCACACCCTTATTGTAGGTGCGGCTGTTGCGTGAAAGACGACGCTTGAACTTACCGTCGATGAACAGCGACTTGTCCTTGATGTCGATAGAGGGAACAACACGTCCATCGTACAGGATTCCAGAGACGCTCGCGTTTTCGTTGCCAGTGATCAGAAAATTAGGATCACTAGACGGTGAACTATTTCGCAGCGACTTGCAAATCAGCTCACCGAGCTTGTACACACCGTAGAAAAACACGACCACACAAAGTAGGTCTAGTGGTGT
>NZ_JBXAYE010000022.1:0-526 GCF_056782135.1 Dellaglioa sp. CoH-56-MRSF-11
ATACGGTCTTGAGTAGTCCTATCAAACTTCTCCTGACCGGTCAAGCCTAGGCCGCGAACGATCTCGGGCATCGTGGTCGTAATGATCTGGTAGCGACCGACAGCATTAAAGTCACCAGCCTGCTGATGCTGCATAACCTCGTTGACCGTCATGTTCTCAAGGTCTTCAGTACCCGCGCGCCCCTTCTTTTTCTTATCCTTGACACGCGTACCGTAGTTCACACTGTTGTAGTCGCCCTCACCGCGAGCGACCAACGCGCTTATACTGGTAACGTCTCTATGCTCTACATGAGGCACCGGACCAGCTGCTCGCATAGCCCCAACGTCCCCGGCCCCGAGTGGGGCTTCTGCGCCCGTGCTAGCCACAAGCCGACCCGCGTCATCATAAACAGTATCTACTATGGGCGATGCTTTGAAAAACGTGTCCCATGCGAAATAGCCTAGGACGCCTAGACCACCGGCAACGGCCAGACCAGCGAGCACCGCAGGATTCAGAACCAATGCTTCCAACACCAACGTGATCATGG
>NZ_JBXAYE010000023.1:0-498 GCF_056782135.1 Dellaglioa sp. CoH-56-MRSF-11
TAATTGGCTCTCCGTAGTCTGGCACTCCTAGTAAACCTATGATAAAATTGGGGCGACTCATGAAATTTGGGTCTAGTAAATAGGATGACCAGCGGAGGATTTATGATAGAAGGCGCAAGAGTTTTGTCCCACCAAAGTGTGCTGCACCACATCGATGACCCGCGCGAACTCACGTTGTTCGTTCGTTCCGTAGTGGAAGCGCGGCCCGAGGTCTTCAACAGTATCTGCATCCACGGATTTCGGAAGATCGTGGCTGATTTGGTTGAGGAACTGGACGAGCGGTACGGGCCGGGGCTGACCATCGAGCTGCTGGACGCTCAGGACATGGACAATGAAGCCGACGAATTTACAGACGACATTCTGATGCTCATCACATCGAAACATAACAAGTTCCAACTGCAATGAAAAAGAAAGGACGAATATTCGTCATCGACGGAAATCACGCACTCCATCGTGTCTGGTTCACGTTGCGCACAGGCCGGCCAATCGAAGAGGCAC
>NZ_JBXAYE010000024.1:0-498 GCF_056782135.1 Dellaglioa sp. CoH-56-MRSF-11
CGTATAACGATCTGTTGAATTTGCCAACGAGCCCAGATGTTGCACGGCTACCCGTCAACATTCAGGGTAACCCAAACGTCATCAACGAAGTGTTCTACATGTTCACAGACAACTGCCAATTCGGGCAGAACTTCGTGGGCGCGAAAGCAAATGCGGTACTGATATCTGGCACCACAGCGACCGTACGTATCATGAAGTACCCAGCGTCAACGCCCAACACAGGAACGCAAGTAGGAACACTTAACATAGACACAGTGAACGGCAACTCGTTTACGAGTGTTCAATCAACCACGACGTTTGCTCCGGGTGATCAGTTCTCCTATCAATTCGCGACTACAAACACTTCTCTAATAACCATTACACTTCGTGGCACTTGGCTATAAGGAGTAGAAAATGCCAGCACAATTCATTGCGTCGGCCGAAGGCTTCGACATTTATCCTTCTGGCACGCTGGCCGCGAACTACCCATGGTTCGTGACCAATAGTGCCATTGCCGGG
>NZ_JBXAYE010000025.1:0-475 GCF_056782135.1 Dellaglioa sp. CoH-56-MRSF-11
ATCTACGACCAAACGACCAGCGCATGGGTTCCGGTTGACGGCACGACGGTCAAGGTCACGGGCCAAACGGTCTCGGGCCTGACGGCAGGCGACACGGTTACCGTGACTTACGAGTACACGCTGACGGCAGTGCAGCGCCGGGTCCTGTTCGGTGACGTGCAGCCGGGCGGCTACGTTGGCGATTACGTCCAGCAAATCGGCGTGATTACGCGCGGTACGGTGTTCACTTCGCAATTCGACGCATCGAAGAACTGGGCAGCTGCTGGTGGTTCGGCCTCGACGCAAATCTGTGTGGCCGCTAACGGCATGCTGACGCTCGGTACGCCGGGTACGGCTCCGGCCGGTGTCGCGGTGCCGGGTGCGTACGTTACGCAAATCCCGGGCGCGGAAATCCCGTTCCTTGGCATCACGTTCGACGCTCACTAAGCATCGGTTCACAAACAGCAATTTTAATTGAGTCACCTGAGACTTGAAT
>NZ_JBXAYE010000026.1:0-475 GCF_056782135.1 Dellaglioa sp. CoH-56-MRSF-11
ATGTGATCCTGCATCTCTCCGTCTATCTCGGGGCCAGTCGATCCAAGCACATCTGACGATGCATCGCCCATTTCTTCGACCAGTGCTTCGTACGACTGATCACCCTGATCCTTCGACATCTCTGCAACTTCGGACCTAGCACTCTTGAACCAGTTGGTGATGAACGTCGTAAGCACTCCTTGACGTGCGTCACATCGATCAATAGCCCGGCTCACGACGATCATATAAATCTGGATCACGTCGTCAAGCCGCACGTGGTGATTGAAGTCCTTGTACGTGGTCTTCGCGTGCATGATCGCGACCCGCACGTATTTTTCGAGGATCATGTTCTTGAACGAGCGTGCCTTCTCATACCACAACCGCGACTGCTGAATCGTCGAGTACAGAGTTCCACCATGCCGCACACCAAGACTCGTCTCGATCGCATAAATCTCGGAGTTGCGAATGATTGGGTCAATGTCGAAACGTGTGTGCA
>NZ_JBXAYE010000027.1:0-465 GCF_056782135.1 Dellaglioa sp. CoH-56-MRSF-11
GCCGCCGCGTCAGTCCGAGAAGCCGGAATCGTGTGATTATCGGTGGTCTATTCCGGTGCTTGTGACCGTCCAATACGGTGATATGTGCTGGGTACCGCATAAGGCGTGGGCCTACCGTTATGAAGTGGGCGACTCTGGCTGGGTCGAGGTGTGTCCGACTGACGGTATTTGTGACCCGCGTGACTACGACGATTATCACGTGATTGCGTGGATGAAGTTTCCGGAGCCGTGGTCGGCTTGAGCTAAGTGTGGAGGATTTGTGACAACTATTTGTGCGGTGCGCGATGCGGGTGGTGTGTGGATGGGTTCTGATTCGGTGGCCACGCTTAACAATGATGGGTTGCGTACGCTGCGCGCCCCCAAGATTTTTCGATCGGGTCCGTTTTGCATCGGCGTGTCCGGGGCCATGGCCCTCAATTTCTGTGTGCGCCTAAATTTCGTGCCCCCTGTCAGGAACCGGTCAAT
>NZ_JBXAYE010000028.1:0-463 GCF_056782135.1 Dellaglioa sp. CoH-56-MRSF-11
GACGCGTACTCATCAAAACCCCATAGGCCGTTCCCCGAGGTATAGGCGCGGAATGATTCAATGAGCCCCTGCTTAACGATATACGCGGACGGCAATGCGTCACTGGCGCTGGGCAGCATGTCAACAGACTGAAGCGTACCCATGTGGAATGCGTTGCTGGTCTCAGCCACATCGAGCCACATCTAGTAGTTTGCGTCAACCGAAGACAGGTACGCGTCTATACGCATAGCATACGAGTTGTCCTTAGTGACCGGCACATCCGCCACAGCTAGTGCAAACAGCATGTTAGTGCTGGTGTACAGCCCAACTTCTCCGAACTGCTGAAGGAATGTCAAATCCTTAGGAAGAAGAATGGAGTACCGAAGCACGTTACCGTTTATCACGTCGCCGGGACTAAGGAGTCCTGTTGATACCAGAGTTCCGTGTATGTCGGTATCACTGGCTGTAGGCACATATCCAGTAC
>NZ_JBXAYE010000029.1:0-450 GCF_056782135.1 Dellaglioa sp. CoH-56-MRSF-11
TCCGCAAACGGCGTGAACATGGTTTGAACCGGTGCCATTATCAGGTCTACTGAAGCTGCTACTTGAGGCGACACAAATTGATTATTGCTGCGGATCAGGACCGATGAGTCAACGTCGATCACTTGTTGTACCCCGTTTATGGGTACCAGATATAGTCTAATGTACTGTGCCACTGGGCTCTCCTAAAACTGGGATCAGACAAATCCCATCCATATTAAATTAGGAGTTCAGACTATACGATTTCAGCACGTAGTTCAACTCAAACTGCTCAAGATTGAATTCTTGCGCCGCCGCCTCTACACCAACAGTGCGTGCCGCCTGAACCGCGTTGCGCAGGCGCAGTGCATCGTCGCTTTCCATCAGTGTAAGCAAATCAGCCAACTTCGAATTACCCCTGTAGGCACGGCGCAGCGCCAGAAGGCTGATGCCACCAGCCAGATACGCCACCGC
>NZ_JBXAYE010000030.1:0-445 GCF_056782135.1 Dellaglioa sp. CoH-56-MRSF-11
TATACTGATACCAGTAACAGTAAAGTGGTTCGTGCGAGTGGTAGACCGGCACACCATGTTGCGCCGATCAAACACCCGACACACAAACGTAGTAAAAAGGCAGTTGACAAGAGGCGAAGCCGTTGATAAACTTCAGTCTCGTTGTTCTAGTGTTGTACTGAGTAGCACCAACCCACCTGAAAGGAGATTTACCTCATGAGCAAGAACGTTATCACGATTTCGATCTCGGTCGATGGCTCGGATACCGCCGTCAATTCCTTCGCGTCGAAGGAAGCTGCCGTCAAGTTCCTGATGGGCAAGGGCATCGTCCGCTCGAAGGCACGCCCGATCGTGAACGCAGGCGTCGTCACGAGCCACACCGTCACCATCGAGCGCACGTTCATCAGCGCGCAGCCGGCTGAGGGTGCACCGGCCAAGCCGCGTACGTCGGTTCGCAAGCCGCACG
>NZ_JBXAYE010000031.1:0-444 GCF_056782135.1 Dellaglioa sp. CoH-56-MRSF-11
GGTGGATAGCGGCCTCCAGACCTGTGGGAAGTTTGTCGCCGTAGCCCAGAACGCGGCGCTCGATCTCGCGTACCAGAGCCGTGAGGTCACCTGCCCACACGTCGGTCGCGCCCATGCAGTTGGGCTGTGCCGTTGTCTGAAGGCGCTTAAAGCCACTGATCTTAGCGGCCTTGAAAATGTCCTTAATGTGCACCGTTTCTCCTAATGTTCCTGATCCTTATCCAGCTCGTATCCAGCGAGCCAACCTGCATCCCAGTCCATCCGCTTCACGACATCGGCCATCGGGTACGGATTGTCCTCAGTTGAATCGCCATGCATGTAGGCACTGAGCCCCAACATCCATGCCTCAGTCATTGTCGCCCCCGCTGCTCATGTCGCGAGCCGCCGTCCAACCAGCAGCCCAATCGTAATGGTCCATGGAATCTGAATCGTACGGATTCTCCC
>NZ_JBXAYE010000032.1:0-441 GCF_056782135.1 Dellaglioa sp. CoH-56-MRSF-11
CTCAAGGAACGCGTGTGAGCGATCCACGTACTGGGTGGGATGACAGCCTGCGGTTTCGTAGAAGAGACCGGTGGCGACGTGCTGACCCGGGTCCGAATACACCATCATCAGGTCCGCATCGCGGATCGACTTCTCCAGTAGCGTACGCGGGCGGCGTCGGAATGCACCATTCTCGAAACAGGTGACACGGATCAGGTCGCACACCGTTTCCTTATTGATTCCCTCGTCTTCGAGGATCAGGTTGATGTCGCGAGTGAACACGCGCTGGATGGCTCGTTGGATGTTCACGGTATCTCGTTCAGCACCACCCGAGTGATTGTGGTCATGGAACAGCGAGGCCACGGCCAGAGCCTTCAGATCACCCTGCACGAGGTAGTGGTTGCTGGCCTTGGGCCGAAGCGAGTTTTCGTTTGTGGCCACCACATGGGACCAGTACACGAC
>NZ_JBXAYE010000033.1:0-424 GCF_056782135.1 Dellaglioa sp. CoH-56-MRSF-11
GGACACAGCAGGAATGTTCCACTTGTAGGTATCGGTCTGACCAGTGGCATTAGCCGTCACGTAGTTAGCGCCGGTCGTATCCGTAGCAGACTGCCAGTTAGGCTCAGCGCCCGATGGCGTCCACTGAGTGAGCGATCCGTTACCTGTGGCGTTCACTGCGTAAATACGACGTGCTGATATAGCAGGCTCAGTTTCAGGAGTCGGCCACACACCCGCGCCAAGGGGCCACGTAGGGTCCGCACCGGATACGCTCTGAATCACCAAGTCGTCGATGAAGTAACTGACGAAGTTCGAGGCAAAGAACTTGAGGCGGTTAGCAATCTGTCCTGTGGTGAAGTTGTCAGCGCTCCACGTCACAGGAATATCTTGCTGAACGGTAGCCCCGTTAACCGTGTACGTTGCGCTCATCACTGCCGATGAAGCT
>NZ_JBXAYE010000034.1:0-422 GCF_056782135.1 Dellaglioa sp. CoH-56-MRSF-11
TCTAGTCTCAGTGCAGCGGCTGGCGGCGTCAACGATGCGGCATTACCAGCTGGCGATCGCGTGGTTTTGTGAGTTCATCTGCTCACCGCATTACGGGTGGGTGCGTGAGTGCGAGGAGCGCTTCGGAACACACCCGACCCAGATCTGTCACGACTGGAACACGCGCCCCCATGTCCAGGATTCCGAGCGTGATCCGCGCCGGCGCCCGCTGACGCGTGGCGAGCTTCAGCGACTTTTCGACCGCGCTGATGACGAGGTCGAGGCACGGTTGGTGGCGGGCCGCAAGGGCGCGGCAGCGGCGTACCGGGACGCAACGCTGCTGAAAGTCGTCTACGGGTGGGGGCTGCGTGCGCGCGAGGCGATCATGCTCGACACTGTGGACCTGTTCCGGAACCCGAAAGTACCGGCTTTCGGTGACCTGG
>NZ_JBXAYE010000035.1:0-419 GCF_056782135.1 Dellaglioa sp. CoH-56-MRSF-11
AGCTCCAGCACCGCATATCGAATCTTGTTCATGCTTGTTCTCCGCACCAGTTTTCGAGCATCCACTCGGCCCACGCGATGCGGGATTCAAGAACACCGGGCAACGAATCGATGTAGCCAGAGTAGGGAGCGTCTACCACCGTGCCCTCGTATTCAGGAAGCGCACCCTGCGCCACGAGCCATGTCGTGTACGAGTGGTGCCCGTCCAACAATTCGCGAATGCGATGCTTCAGAGCCAAAGACTGTTGGTAATACGTGCGCTTCACTTCACGATCAGAAAATGGGCGCATTTCATCCAACGTTTTCTCAATGCCGTTGCAGATGTATAGGGTTCGACCCAAGCGCAATTTCGCGATTGCGCCACGCAACAGTTCACGACGAATTTCGATGGTGCTCGTGCTCATCATTTCTCCTTTATCC
>NZ_JBXAYE010000036.1:0-418 GCF_056782135.1 Dellaglioa sp. CoH-56-MRSF-11
CGTGCGTGCCGCACTCGGGATACCGGAGAGGCTGACTAAAGAGCAGATTCAAATGCTGAACGAGTTCGTCGTTGTTATGGAGGACTAAATGGGACACCCCCTTGAGGTGAGCGTGGCGGCTCTAAAGGCACTCGTCGCGGATTATGCGCTACGCACACAACAGGCAGAGCTTCTGACCAGTCGCCTTATCGATAGCAACCTCGATGACGCGGCCAAGATCGCGTTGTTCGAAGTTGTTCAGAAGCAACTGGAGGCGCGTGCCCATGATCGGGCCGTTCATCAGCAGGCAGTTCTAGAAGCTACCTGCTTTGCACTGGACGCAGCTCTCGCGCAGGATGATGAAGGTCTGCGCGAGACCATCGTCGCAATATACCGGGATTTGACAACGGCAGTTTCATCACTGACCCGCGTTCCCGTT
>NZ_JBXAYE010000037.1:0-407 GCF_056782135.1 Dellaglioa sp. CoH-56-MRSF-11
CCTCTATATGTCGCGTGCGCGTTATATCGCGACCCCCGTTGACATGGGCACGTGACGCGTGGTATGCTCCCGATTCCCAAGTAAAGGAGGTCTCATGAGCGAGATCAAAACCGGTTCGCGCAGTCCCCTGCTGCCCGACGTGGTGAACACGAAATCACGCGCAAAGAAAAAGCGTCCGCGTCCTGTCGTTGACGCAAATGGCAAACCTATCGAGAACCGGGCCCGTGTAAAACTCGTGGTGCTCAAGGGTCGTGCGAAATTCGGAACCGTGGTCAAGATCGATGAGGCACGCAAGGTCCACGTTAAGATCGACGGCCTGAAGGCGGTCAGGGAATGCAACGGCACCGGTCTCGAAGTGGTGGCCGACGCCGCGCCCGCGTCCAAGAAAAAGCTGGTAACGCTACGTC
>NZ_JBXAYE010000038.1:0-397 GCF_056782135.1 Dellaglioa sp. CoH-56-MRSF-11
ATCTGTATACTGGACCTCGGGGAGCGGACAAATGAGTGTGGCACAAAACACGGCTTCAGGCATCATCAAAAGTGTCCTGATTCAGCTCGAACAACGGCTCGATATTAAGGTCCTGATGGCGGCCGAGGCCGGGTCTCGTGCGTGGGGCTTCGCGTCGCCGGATTCGGATTACGACGTTCGCTTCATCTACTGCCGCCCTGTCGATCGGTATCTGACGGTGAATAAGCGCCGTGATGTACTGGACATAAACACGCCGGAACTGACCGAGGTGCTGCGCGATCTCGGGATCGACACGGATATCATGGATTTTGCGGGCTGGGACGCGGACAAGGCAGTGTACCAGATGAGCAAGTCGAACCCGCAGGTTCTGGAGTGGACGAATTCACCGATCATCTAT
>NZ_JBXAYE010000039.1:0-393 GCF_056782135.1 Dellaglioa sp. CoH-56-MRSF-11
GCATGTTGCCACGAATTCCGTTTCGTGACTCAGCGACTCGTAAACGACGCTAACCGTTTGGAACGCTTGGCGCGCGGCCCATGATTCGAACGCATCCGCTTTCGCGTCAGCCTCGGCCCATTCCGCTACCGTCTGACGCCCGGTCAGGGACGCGGGCGGCGTTGCCCTAACATTGAGCCGCGCGCTATACAGTTCGGTAATTTGGGTTTTCAGCATCGCCGTTCCTTAGATCGCGAGTGCGATCATGTATGCCAGAATCGCGCCGCACACGCATGCGCCCACAAAACCGAGCCACGTAAAGCCCGCTTGCTTTTCTTGGTTGTATCCACGCATTTTCATGTCCTCAGTGTTAGTCGGTTAGTGGGGTTCGCTGTTTCCGTTCCCCATGTACGT
>NZ_JBXAYE010000040.1:0-384 GCF_056782135.1 Dellaglioa sp. CoH-56-MRSF-11
TAGAATGGGAGCCATTTTATGCTGTGTCAAGTGCTTATTTCTCGTCCGGCTCTTCGTGGGCACGCAGCCGGTCGATCAGATCGAGCAGGGCATGGCGATCTGCCACGTCCAAATCCTTCGAGCAGTCCTTCAGGCGTTCGACGAGCTTCTGTTCCTGCGCGCTCAGCCGGGCGCGCGGAATCACGTATTCGATAGCTGACGCGTAGTATCGCCATTCTTTCGTGGTGTGGCGTTCCGATTTCGGCCCATGGAAGCGCTGCTGATACGCAACCTCTTCGGCGCAACGTGCTTCTGCTTCTTCACTGGTCTGGTACGCAGCGAAGTTTTCGTTGTCCTCCGGATACTCACCGTCGAAGTAGTTCGCGAGGTAGAGAGTGCGGGTGC
>NZ_JBXAYE010000041.1:0-382 GCF_056782135.1 Dellaglioa sp. CoH-56-MRSF-11
GTCGCAATATCGGCCGTTCCCGACGCGTACCACGAAAGTGCACGCTCACGCTGTTCCTGAGTCAGTTTGTACATGATTGGCCCCTTAGACCTGACAGTTACGACGAATCTCGCGATCCGAAACGCCGGCAATTGCGCGCTGGCGCTTCAAGCATTCCAGCAGTTCAGCACGCGTTTTCTTGTTGACGGCGCACACGATTGCCTCGTAATCGTCCTTGTAAAACTTGGAGTCACGCTTAAGCGACGCGGCCAGTAGCGTAATCGCTTCCTTTCGTAGCTTACTCATGTCGTAATTTTGCATTGCCAGCCTCAGCGGGTTAGTTGTGTTTGGGTCCGCGACGCGTGCGCGCACCCTCAGCCTGCCGGCCCCGGACGTGAAAAAG
>NZ_JBXAYE010000042.1:0-381 GCF_056782135.1 Dellaglioa sp. CoH-56-MRSF-11
TGGCGCTAAGAAGCTTAACTTCTGTGTTCGACATGGGAACAGGTGTATCCTTCTTGCTATCGCCACCACACTCTTTTACTACTACATAAAACAATTTTGCAACCACTAATGCCGGCTGCAGGAGTCGAACCTGTGACCCTCGGTTTACGATACCGATGCTCTACCAACTGAGCTAAGCCGGCGAAAATGACCCGTACGGGATTTGAACCCATGTTACCGCCGTGAAAGGGCGGTGTCTTAACCACTTGACCAACGGGTCATATACATAAAAATGTGTTAATCAGTTAGATTAGCACATTTTTAAATTTATTATTAGCATGGCAACGTCCTACCCTCGCAGGGGGCGACCCCCAACTACTCTTGGCGCTAAGAAGCTTAACT
>NZ_JBXAYE010000043.1:0-377 GCF_056782135.1 Dellaglioa sp. CoH-56-MRSF-11
GTCATGGTGAGGATTTGGCATTTGCTTTCCGAAAGGCAATTCGGAAAGCAAAAAGCGATGGTCGCTGCATAGCCATCAATGTCATGCACCGAGCGGAAATTGGTAATGCGGCGTGCGTAGCATCGTACGGAGCTGTGTCATACGTAGACAAAATTGTTGGGCATCGCGTCGAACACGAAGTGAATGGCACCAGCCGGGTCTATGTGATTTTGAAATACACGGGAGGCAGTAATGAAGAGTGATGCAGAACTCAATGTGGAGCGAGCACTGGCCGATCACAAGGATACGCGTGGTTGGGCGCATGTAGCGGCGCTGGCCGTGATCGAGGACCTTGGCGACCGCCGTGGCATCAAGCACGCGCTGGCTGAGGTGGACCC
>NZ_JBXAYE010000044.1:0-376 GCF_056782135.1 Dellaglioa sp. CoH-56-MRSF-11
CGCTCTGGTTGTTGACGATGGCTACGTACTCAGCATGATAGTCGCTTGTAGTTTCCAGCAACCTTTGCAGCTTATATAGCCAGCGGCTTCCTTCGTACTTGGCGTCGAGGTCCTGTAGCTCATGAGCGAGCGTATCTGCTATGTCCTGATCTACGCCTCCCCATCTTGATGCTACCGATACCTGCATATGTTTGTCGCGCTGCGGAAGCTCAACGCTTACTACCCGATGGTGATTTGGGAACTTCAATGCCCATTGGCCTTTATACCTTGAGTTGGTATGGTGGCCGGTTGCCACGCATCCGGAATCGAATACGGGCAACACTGGCGTTGACGACTGGGCATCAATCGTCAACGCACCGTACGTGTTGTCTGGCAT
>NZ_JBXAYE010000045.1:0-375 GCF_056782135.1 Dellaglioa sp. CoH-56-MRSF-11
GACTCGCACTTGCCCTCTGCGAACTTCTCTGCATGTTCGGGCTGATGCTCATAGACCCGAACCAAGGTTTCCAGATCAGCTTCTTCCTCTTCAGGCTTATCCGCCTTTTCCGGCAATTCGGATTCTGCCTCTTCGCGAACGCTTTCTATTTCAAGTTCGACACGCTTGAGTGCGAGTCTGGCTTCTGTATACGCCGTGTACGCGTTCTTTGCCATCTCGGCCGCAAGCTCTCGGCCGTTCTCTTCGATCAGGTTCTGCGTGACCTCACTCAGCTCTGCATACGCCTCGTTGTATCGGGCGTTATTCTTTTTATACTGCTCGTATTCTTCGGCTTCCTCAATATTAGCGGCCGTCGTATCGAACTCGTATTTTATC
>NZ_JBXAYE010000046.1:0-372 GCF_056782135.1 Dellaglioa sp. CoH-56-MRSF-11
AACTAATAAAACGCGGTGTTTCTCGGCTTATTGCTTAAAAATTTAATAAATATTATCTAGTTTTCAAAGAACAAATTCGACAATTAATATTGTCAATGGAGCCTAACGGGATCGAACCGATGACCTCCTGCGTGCAAGGCAGGCGCTCTCCCAGCTGAGCTAAGGCCCCATAATGGGTATTTTATTAATTGGTAAATGGGCCTAAATGGACTCGAACCATCGACCTCACGCTTATCAGGCGTGCGCTCTAAACCAGCTGAGCTATAGGCCCGTAAACGCTTTTGAGAGTAGATCTCTCAAAACTAAACAAATTTTCGACAAGTGTGTAGGTTTCCGTAATATTCCTTAGAAAGGAGGTGATCCAGCCGCAGG
>NZ_JBXAYE010000047.1:0-372 GCF_056782135.1 Dellaglioa sp. CoH-56-MRSF-11
GTAGGCCCCTTCGTGAGTAGGTTAGATATCACAATCCGCGTAATCGTCTTTGAGCTTCTGTTTCTTGTCGGCAACCGATTCGCGCAATTCGCGAACGTCCTCTATTGCGCCGCGCAATTCATCGCGCCAGTATTCCGACACGTGGCGCACTTTGATGCACTCACGGATACGAGTAAGCCGGGCCTCGGTCAAGCTTTCTTCGTGCTCGATATCGCTTTCAAGCTTCTTTGCCTCCTGATAGCGTTCGTCGTATTCTTTGCAACCCTCGGCACAAATCCGTGCGTGTTCGTCGGCTGCACGGGCCGCCTCGCGCCAGTCGTCATAAACAGTATGAAAAATCACGTGCTCCCCGTTTTCCGACCACGTATAGCC
>NZ_JBXAYE010000048.1:0-371 GCF_056782135.1 Dellaglioa sp. CoH-56-MRSF-11
CTTTACCATCAGAGTGTTTCCTTCAGTTGACGAAGACACACAAGTGCATCTTCAAGATTTTCGTAGTACTCACGGATTGTGCAACCCTCAAATACCAGAGAATAAAAATCCGATACGATTGGCACAGTCTCCATCGTGAGGAACTTGTGAGCACGTGCAAAATCCTGCTCACTGAACTCGACGTTACTGTTCATCGTGTCAAGGACGCGCGACGGGTAGGACTCCAACATAAGCTTGATACGATCGCGCTCACGCGACGTATACCAGATTGCCTTGTCCAAGTCTTGCGCGGCCTTCCCCTTCTCACCACGACGCGCCACATACTTCACGGCGTTGCCAGTGTTGAACGGCATCAGCTCCACAAGATCAAT
>NZ_JBXAYE010000049.1:0-370 GCF_056782135.1 Dellaglioa sp. CoH-56-MRSF-11
TGGTTGATGTTCGAATCGCTCGCTATCTCGGTCGCGAACTCGCGTTCGGTCGCTGCTGGTCTGCGCGTGTAATTGAACTAGGAGTGCGTAATTGCTACGCACTCCTAATCTACTACATCGCAAACTATTCAGGAGAACGCAATGCAGAAATACAACCGCGCGCTCGACTACGTTGCGCTGGCTATGGACAACATGCAAAAGGGTCGAGTGAAGACCGCTGCTAAGTTCTTTGCCAAGGCATGCGTAGCACCCGACGCAGATTACGCGCTGTCGATCATCGAAGCATCCAATGCTTACGCTTACGCGCAGCACAAGGAAGCGAAGGCCAAGGCCCGTGCCGAAGCCGCTTCGAATCCGGAAAATCGTATCC
>NZ_JBXAYE010000050.1:0-368 GCF_056782135.1 Dellaglioa sp. CoH-56-MRSF-11
ATATGCATGTACGGAACAGCAGTTCAACGAAAAGATGAGTGAGGCGCTTGCCGCGATTGGTGTCGAGAACCCGCTCGGGGCACTGGAACGCGCGGCCGCAGATGGGGTGCCAGTGCCACTCAAGATGTGGCTTTCGGCGGCTGGCATCAATCTGGTCGAACTGGAAAAGGACATCGTAGACGGCGAGGATTTGCGCGTTCTGCTCACGAATAACACGATCAACGTGCTGGAAGAGGTGGCTCGCGGCATCGTGGCCTCAAAGGGCAAGTATGGCGTCCACGCGTTCAACGCCCTGATTATGAACTTGCGGGACTTGATCAGTAAATAAATGTTGACACCGAAGAGCCACCACGTTAAACTGGTGGCTC
>NZ_JBXAYE010000051.1:0-366 GCF_056782135.1 Dellaglioa sp. CoH-56-MRSF-11
ACGCGCTAATTGCCTCTGTCTGTACACGGCGCAGCTCGTACTTGACGGAATGGTCAGAACCGCCCCACGCTGCTGAATCGTACGCACGATCAATCACGATGTCGTCGTCGATCAGCAGAATGTTACACGCTACGTCTACCCTTTTCCAATCAATGGTACTGACGACCAGTTCATACTCATTCACACCGTGTTCGACGAACGCCTCACGGAGTTCAGCTAGGATATGCTCCATACGGCGTGCTGCGACGTGCCCGTACTTATCGTATGTGATCCATCGAGTTGCCGGGGCCCGGGTTTGAACAGATGTATCTGCATCACGTGATGCAGATGTCCCCTGAATCCAATCACGAATCCCCATCAGGCACC
>NZ_JBXAYE010000052.1:0-366 GCF_056782135.1 Dellaglioa sp. CoH-56-MRSF-11
GGGCCGTACCCTGCACACGCTCGACCAGTGCTTTCCGCTGTTCGGCACTGCTACCGAATTGCTTCAGCTCCTGTGCATACTCGGTGTAGATGTGGTTGCGTAGCGCGTCGCACGCTTCTTGCAGAAGGTCGAGGTTGACTGTGGCTCGAACTCGAATCTCAACTAGCCGGGCACGCGCGCTCAGGTCGTTGGACGTGGCTTCGAGAAGCGACTTCGGGCTGAACTGCTTACGCCCGTGCAGCGACCGCGATGTGCGGTTGGCCATCAGGCCCATGGCTTCGGCCTGATCACGCTCGATCTTCAGCTTCTCGCGCACGCCCTTGACCACGAGCCGAAACTTCTTGTAGTTAGGGTCTTCTTTGATGT
>NZ_JBXAYE010000053.1:0-365 GCF_056782135.1 Dellaglioa sp. CoH-56-MRSF-11
CCATTCGACAGTTCCTTCGTCATCACGAATTCGGCACCCCGCACATCATTCTCGATTGCCCAGAATGCGGCATCGACCAGCAGCGTCGAGAACATCTTGTGAATCGAGCTGAACACCGGACGCGTACCCTGCGTCGGATACACCGAGTTTGCGTAGATTCGATCCAGCAGCGATTGGTCGGCCGCGAACTTGATGCCCGACACTTTCTACATCTCCCGTACGTACTGGTTGACGGAACGCGCGATCAGCGCCTCGTACGATTTTCGGCTGAGCGACGGGTAGATGATGTGGTTGTTGCCGAAGCGCGCCACCTGCTCGGGCTTGAACCGCGACATCAGATGATCCTTGATCATATTGACCGAGAT
>NZ_JBXAYE010000054.1:0-365 GCF_056782135.1 Dellaglioa sp. CoH-56-MRSF-11
GGCCATGACAGCAACACCCGTATCGGGACGGTTGTGGGCATCGAATTCGGGGGTCGTGTGGCGGAAGTCGCGAGCGACTACGACGAGAATGAGACGGATTTCATCCGAATCGATCAATTGGTTCCGTACGATCCTCCGCGTGCAATCGTTGAGGGTTCCGAGGTGCGTCTCTCGCAAGGGCAGCTGCGGATCGGGACCGTGACTGGCATCAGCGATATGGACTGGGGCGACGGAAGTCTGATCCGGGTCGATCTGGATGGCGGTGGCGAGCAGACGTTCGACCGATACGATCTCGCGGTCTATGTCGAGGCTGATTGCAAGGTGCCCCGGAAGCTGATTGGCCTGTCGTTTGGGCGCTGTGTTGG
>NZ_JBXAYE010000055.1:0-360 GCF_056782135.1 Dellaglioa sp. CoH-56-MRSF-11
CCCGCTCCCCACGATGAATGCCGTGCATCTTCGCGACGAGTTCAAGAACGAGCCACGTGTTGCGGTTGTCGAGATGCTGAACACTGGCGATCCAATGCCAGAACACATTGTGCGTGGCTCGACGCGCAGCGCCTTCATCAACGGTGCATCACGCGCTCTTACTACAGAAGAGCGTGCATCCATCCATAGGAGCCTGACTACAGTAGCATTGGGTCTTGGCCGTGATGAAAAGGAACTTATGTACGAGGCCAGCGTATGAACGAACGACAACTCGAACGCGCAGCGCGAGAACTATGCAAGCTCCGGGGCCAAGACCCAGACATGATTGTTTGTCGAAGCCCCGAGCCTGATAAGGATGGG
>NZ_JBXAYE010000056.1:0-356 GCF_056782135.1 Dellaglioa sp. CoH-56-MRSF-11
ATTGGGGACTAGCCAAGTCAGGTCCAAGGCACTGGGTTTTGATCCCAGCATTCACAGGTTCGAATCCTGTGTCCCCTACCACAGGTGTTTAGTTCAGCTGGTAGAACGGCGGCCTCCAAAGCCGTTGGTCGGGGGTTCGAATCTCTCAGCACCTGCCATATTCAGTCAGTAGAACTGACCAGCTACTGATTCGGGTTCGCCCGAGATTCATGCACGACGGTATTGCACATGCCGCGCAGTCTGGTTACCTGCACTCCTTTTGCTCGGTGTCGGCCCGGGTTAATGTGCAGAGCCGAAGATGTTTGGTTGATTTGGTGTTGGGCAAGTAAATAGAGGGTGGATAGTTGGCGCTATCC
>NZ_JBXAYE010000057.1:0-356 GCF_056782135.1 Dellaglioa sp. CoH-56-MRSF-11
GTGGAGACGTTGGCGCTGAAGATTCTTGACAAAGATGCGGCGTATAAGGCCACGTACTTCAAGGCACTCGGTGCCTAGCAGAAGAAGCGTGATGAAATCGGGGCCGCTACCAAGGTTACGCAACTGAGTTTCACGCTCGATATGGTGAGGCGTGTGCGATCTTCTGGAGGGTTTTAATGAGTACACCTATCTATGCACGAATCCTGTACGACGAGATTCGCATGATGGATTCAAAGTCCGGGCTGTATGTATGGTGTGATCCAGATGAAGAGGGGGTGCTTACCGTTCAGCAGCTTTTGACCGGTGCTCCGTTTAAGGCAGAGAACAGCACGGAATATCATGTAACTGTTCTATAT
>NZ_JBXAYE010000058.1:0-354 GCF_056782135.1 Dellaglioa sp. CoH-56-MRSF-11
ATCACGACCTGCATCCGCAAGTCTATAGCTCCAGACCCACGCAGGGAATCCCAGCCCGCGCATGTCAGTGAGGCCTGTGCGCGCACGCGTCAAATACCCCATCGACGCCATCTTCGAAAGGTCGCGGCCGAACTGCGGACACTTATTGGCACCGTACGGCATAATATCCATGGCCGCACCAGTCTTTTCCGCGTACTCATCAACGGCCCAGCGGTCCAGTACGTCGGCCTGATCATAATTCCTAGACATCAGGTCTAGGATCACGTCATACCTTTCAACGGGCTTCACAGGTGTTGCCGGGCCATACGGCGCACCGCCTCTCGGATGCTGTTCTCGATCAGGGCAGCGCTGATG
>NZ_JBXAYE010000059.1:0-352 GCF_056782135.1 Dellaglioa sp. CoH-56-MRSF-11
GCATGACCAATTGACGCCCCAGACCGCCGAAGCCGTCGCGGCCCTGCTCGGGTTCGATAAGCCGATGCCACTTTTCTGGGTATATGCGCGCGAGATTCCCGCACTCCCGGAACCTTGGATTGTGGGCGACGTGATGACTGTGTATCTGGAACACATGGTGCGCCGGAACAACGAGATTTGCGCGCGGCTCGCGTTGCAACAGAAGCCCGAATAACCACAAAATTTAATCGGGTACTATTGACGGGGCCGCTTGGCCCCGTTACTATTAATCATCCGTGATTAACAAGCTGAGGACAAAACCATGTCACGCAATAATCGACTCACGACCAACGAAAACGCAACGGTAACGGAG
>NZ_JBXAYE010000060.1:0-349 GCF_056782135.1 Dellaglioa sp. CoH-56-MRSF-11
GCGGTGGCGTTCTAGCCCGATGGTCATGGAAATCCGGCGCGGAGCCCATGACCGAACATCGCCTGAAGCGAATTTGGGAATCTGCACAGCGCCCTAAGGCACAGTACGTGACTCGTTTGCACAAGGTGCTTGAACATGTGCGCAACGGTACGCTGCATGTGTGGGTCGCATTTCACGAAGAGCAGCGCAAGGGCGAATTGCAGAATGTAGAAGTCCAGATCACGCTCAGCCCCCAACGTTTGTTCTACGGGTACGGCCGTGTCCTGATACTCTCAGCCTTTTTTAATCATTCTCAGATGTACTATCTGCTGAAACGCGGGGAACTCGCAGGTAAGATAAGCCAGTATGC
>NZ_JBXAYE010000061.1:0-347 GCF_056782135.1 Dellaglioa sp. CoH-56-MRSF-11
CCATCAATCCGTAACCAGCGTAGAACACGGAAACAACGCCGCTGCTACCACCCAGCAAGCGACCGGAAGTCAGAACAGCATTGATGGCTTGAGTACTACCGCCTATGTTCAGGGTCAAGGTAAAGCTGCCTGTTGTAGCATTTCCTACTATCGCATACAGTATGCCCTGAAATCCTGAACCGGTATTGGACACAACAGGAACAACGTGAGGAAACGCAGAATTGCCGGTGTCTGCTGGACACATAGCAGTAGAGGCTACTGAACTCGGAGTAACAGGCAAGGTCACACTAGTCCATGATGCTCCATTGTTAGTGGTGTAGTTCAGCGCTGTCGTCGTGGTGTTCAGG
>NZ_JBXAYE010000062.1:0-344 GCF_056782135.1 Dellaglioa sp. CoH-56-MRSF-11
GTGATTATGTCCAGCAACATGGAGAACGCAGAACAGCGCGGGGCTCGGGTGCTGACACCGTTCGAGGGCAAGCCCGAGCCAATCTGGCGTATCTTCTTGGACGACAGCAACGTGTATCGCAGGTGTTTGGCTAACGAGTGGTGGGGCTGCTTGAGCCCGCGATTCAAACCCATCATCTCGGATAAGGACCTGAAGATATTGAAGGACTATCTGAAGCAAACAAGCAACAGGTCTAGCTTCAATGATGGTCCTGTTGACTTCTAGGAGAATTCATGAAGGTCAGTAGAGTGAAGAAACGCATGCGTCAGGTACTAGATGCGCGACGCGCAGGGAAACGTATGTAC
>NZ_JBXAYE010000063.1:0-338 GCF_056782135.1 Dellaglioa sp. CoH-56-MRSF-11
CACCCAGTGCGGATCATCCCGGATCACGTTGCGTGCCGCTTCCAGCAGATTGATTTTCTTCGGCGTCATCTCAGGCTCCTAAATGTGAAAGAGCCCCCAGTTTAACGTGGAGGCCCTTTCTTGTCAACTTTTAATTACTACTATCAGTTCTTCTTGCTCAATCCGTCGAGGAATCTGATGGCCGCGTCCTGAGCGTGCTTCCCGACTTCAGTGCTCAGTACGTCACGCCCGGCTCCGATGGCAGCAGCCGTGCGCAGAGTGTCACCCGAGGGTGAGAGCAGGGCGCAAATAGCGGCTACTGACACGACAGAGCCCCAAATCTTCAGCCACTTGATAAA
>NZ_JBXAYE010000064.1:0-338 GCF_056782135.1 Dellaglioa sp. CoH-56-MRSF-11
CTCCAGTCCTTGCATGATGAGCTGCTGCGTGAGGGCCTTACTCATTCGTTCCCTGACTTCAATGCACACTTGACTGTGGCGAAGAACGTGGAAGGTGCTGGGCGTACGCAAGCTTGGATTGAGTCACGTAACCACTATCTAGAAATGTGTCCGGTGGAGATCAGGTTCGAGTCTGCTATTAAGGCAAGTTCGCTAGCCTAAGAAAATGCCCCGATCAGAATCGATTCTGATCGGGGCATTTTACATCCTCAATTTTAGATTGTCAGCCATTGGGCTGTCCGTTGTGCAGGCAGCAAGCACAAGCGTTTAGCAATACTGAGGGTGAGACCACTCATGAT
>NZ_JBXAYE010000065.1:0-338 GCF_056782135.1 Dellaglioa sp. CoH-56-MRSF-11
CGACTACACTATCCGTCAACTCAGACATCTTCAGTTTCTCACTGTACAAGTTCAAAGATTCGAGCCTCAATCTCCGAAAACCCCTCACTCACGTGAATCGAGTCCACATCACCAGCGTACTGCTCTCTCAGGCTCTGGATGATGTGCCGGACTTCGTTGATTCGCGTCAACTGACCCATCTCGAAGGCGAGCTGCATCAGCCATTGCTCATGTTGGTTCAGAGCGCGCCCATTGAGCTTGATGCTCAACGATTCCATCCAGTCCTCGAACTTCATGCACGCTCTACGCGCAAGGGCCGGGCCGCAACGTCGCGAATCCACTTCAGCCGACGCGGGTTG
>NZ_JBXAYE010000066.1:0-335 GCF_056782135.1 Dellaglioa sp. CoH-56-MRSF-11
GAACGTTCCTGTGCCCGACGTTATGGAGTTGTCGATAACATTGAGCGACATACCTCCACCAGCCTTACCGATAATGCTCAGCTGGTACCAAGGACCCCAAGAGCCCGAAGAGCAGACACGCCAGCATACCGGAGGACCACCGTCTCCCTGTCCAATTGGATACCACATTTGGGTCACCGAACCGCCACCTGTTCCACCTCCGCGCTCAGGACAAATCTGCATGAGGTGGAACGAAGTGCCTGTACCGGGAATGCCCTGATCGGCTGGCGTGTTGTGCGGGTTGCCGAACGGCCCGTTCCAGTAACATGTGTACAGACCGGATGGGAATGCTAGAT
>NZ_JBXAYE010000067.1:0-333 GCF_056782135.1 Dellaglioa sp. CoH-56-MRSF-11
GATCAAGTGCATGCCACAAAAACATGTCGAGCGTATGAAGGTATTCCAGTGTCGTCAGGTTTTTGCTGATGCGCTCAGTTATCGTTTTTAGCTTCGAAAACGAAGCGCTGTGTTCATACGCCTTCATACCTTACCTATTGCGTCTTTGTTTCATGGCCGCTACCGAACTTTGTACTGAACGCGGTAGCGTTGACTGCTTGCGACCCGGCTTTGCCGAGCGCTGTATGTTGACCGGAGCTTGAATGCGAACTGGCTGTACCTTCATAGCCTGACGCATACGAGCCTCACGTTCGGCCTCAGCACGCCTCAGCTCTGAGGGTGCAGTCCCAACCT
>NZ_JBXAYE010000068.1:0-330 GCF_056782135.1 Dellaglioa sp. CoH-56-MRSF-11
GGAATGGCGCACGCTGCTATTCAATCGCTCGTCGAGCAAGGCGCGTACAGTCCTATTCCGACTCGTCTTCATCCCGATCAAGTCGAGTGGGTTGTGAATTCTCTGGGTGAGCTTGGTGTGAAGATCGGCAACCAGTTCTTCTTTCTGTACAAAGGTGAGAGCATCCAGTACTCAACCAACGAAAGCGACTACCACTACCGTCCGGTCGGCAAGCGCGAATTCGGTGAAGTGTGCACTCCCATCAACTACGACGACCCGTGGAAGAGTGGTACTGTTTCGCGTGATGACAGCGATCTGTGGAAACCGCTGCCGATGGCTCCGGAGGAAGAG
>NZ_JBXAYE010000069.1:0-328 GCF_056782135.1 Dellaglioa sp. CoH-56-MRSF-11
AGAGTTGCTGAATACCTCGTCCATGCGCTAGGCTATAGAGAAGCTGGGACCTGCTGGTGCCCTTCTGTTCACAGCTCTTCAATTCCTAGGTGCCGATCGCTTGTGGGCTATCGCACATGCCGCGCTGTCTGGGCTTGAGCCCGGTGAATCTGGAGCTGGCTATTTCAAATGCGAGTGGGTCCCGCTGCCCGCAGATGAATGGCGTGCGCTGCTCGAACGTGAGCTACAGCAAACAGCAGACGGTGAAAAGACGCCGACGCACGCAGCTCTGCGTCTGTTCGACATCGATATACCCGGAGCAGAGGGCGATGGATTGACGGACAAGGGT
>NZ_JBXAYE010000070.1:0-324 GCF_056782135.1 Dellaglioa sp. CoH-56-MRSF-11
GGATCGTCAAACGCGGTCGCGTGTCCACTTCGTAAAGCACGAACTCCAATACGGGCTCCAGATTCAAACCCGGTTGATTGATCGTGAGTCGCGCTCTCGGGCTCATCGACGTATCGCTGATAAGCGAAGCATGCACCTCACCCGTATCGTCATCTAGCCATGCGCTGTAATGTCGATCCGTCTGTATATTTCGTAGTACTGTCATTTTGCAGCCTTGATGATTGCGGTCGTTGATGGAGGAACAGAGCTGTGATCGCCGCCGACCACAAAACCATCCTGAAACTGGACATCAAACGTCGTATGCATATTGAGGACAGCGCGCCG
>NZ_JBXAYE010000071.1:0-321 GCF_056782135.1 Dellaglioa sp. CoH-56-MRSF-11
CGTCAAGGTCCTGAAGTCGGGCGATGTGATTCCGAAGATTGTTGGCGTCGTGAAGAAGGCAAAATGGACGCCACCACCGGGCCCCTATGAGTTCCGGGGTCGCTTCATCTACTCGACGGACGGTGACGACGCAGTGCCCAAGATTCGGGCTATGCACTTTTTCTGTGCCACGCTCGGCATCGAGCTGTTTGCTGAGAAGTCACTGTCGAAGCTGTACGAGATGGGCGTCCGCACTACGGCTCAGTTGGTCGAACTAGGAGTCGAAGGTCCGCCGTCTAATTTCCGCGCACAGCTCATTGACGCATTCGGCAAGAACCAGTG
>NZ_JBXAYE010000072.1:0-317 GCF_056782135.1 Dellaglioa sp. CoH-56-MRSF-11
CGTCCATGCCGCGCCTAAGCCACGTCAGGATAGTAGGCGTCGGGAATAGCGAGTCCGGAGAGCCATAGAGGGTGGCTCGTGCCTTAGCGATCTTGGCCTTTACGTCACCGACTGCGGTCATGATGCTTGGGTTAATGATCCACAGGTCGGCCGACTCTTGATACACCATTGCCGCGTTGTTGTTTGCCCAGTACTTCCAGATCACTGTGTATGGTTCGAGTGATACTGTAAACGACGCGGTGGGTACTACACCCGAAAACACATAGCCGTTGGACGTGTGCTCAAATTCCGTGATCGGGGTCTGCGCTGCTACCTGT
>NZ_JBXAYE010000073.1:0-317 GCF_056782135.1 Dellaglioa sp. CoH-56-MRSF-11
GGTGTACAATGCGATGTGCGAGATCGAAAGGTCTGGCTATATCGGGAAATTCATGAACAAGAAGATGAAGTTTCTGATGCGCCCCGCCTTTGATTTGAAGCGCGACGATTTGAGGGGGGAGATGGTAACTGCCGCTTTCCGCGCCATTTATCTAAAGTTCCCACGTTTTGATTCCGTGCTCCACATTACGAACGTGGCTAAAACCACGATTAGTAATACT
Organism: Dellaglioa sp. CoH-56-MRSF-11; assembly: GCF_056782135.1. The sequence goes on from NZ_JBXAYE010000073.1 coordinate 221, forward strand.
GGGAAGACCCTAATCACGTACCACACGAACCCCGCGCGCCAACGGCTTCAGGCTGGTGCCGAGAAAGGGCAGTTCGAGTCGCGGATCGTGAGTACCG
>NZ_JBXAYE010000074.1:0-317 GCF_056782135.1 Dellaglioa sp. CoH-56-MRSF-11
TCCCAATACAGTGCGTCAGCGCGGCCCATGAATACGTCGCGCGCGAGCTTGAGGCGCGTAACCAGATTGCCGATAGGGCCCCGGTCGAATGCCTCACCGCGCGCCGGAGTCCAGTATGGAACGCCGTTGGGTCCATAGACCTGCGCGTGCACGTGGTCGCCACGTTGTTCCTCAACGTGGATCGAATGTCGCGACACTACTTGCGGAATCTTCATGATTTTCCTTAACCATACATGCTGTTGTTGGCCTTGCGAATTTCGTGCATGGGAATAGAATCGTCCCAGCACGACCGCGCGTACCATGCACCGTGGTAGTCT
>NZ_JBXAYE010000075.1:0-316 GCF_056782135.1 Dellaglioa sp. CoH-56-MRSF-11
GGGCAGCGGCAAACTCGGTCGGCACATACGAGTATTTCTGTTCTTGGCTCATGGTAGCTCCTTCAGTTCAAGTAGGCGGTTGGAATCGTGAAATCCCGCATGAACGCATTCTGCTCCATCCACTGGGTCAATGTCAAGAGCGAAAGTTGCTTGTGCAGCACCGCCAGCGGATATTTGCGGTCCGAGATGTAGACATCAATCTCGAATTCTAGCGCACTCATCATGCGTGCGTCAATACGCACCAGCGTGTCATCATCCATGTGCTCCTGACACAGGGCGCGGATCGCGATTACGCAATCACCGAGTCGCCCAGAAT
>NZ_JBXAYE010000076.1:0-316 GCF_056782135.1 Dellaglioa sp. CoH-56-MRSF-11
GGGTCTTCTCCCTGCGTCATCGCCGTCATCCGCAGCTGGTTATCGGCCGCACGCAGTTCGGCCATGCGTGGCCCATATTCCGTGACCATGATCAGCCAAGGCAGCATTTCACTAACGGTGCGCACCGAGTATTCGAGGTAGACCGCAGGAAGGTTCTTCAGGACCGCTGCACAAATCGCGCGGAAGTAACGGGCGAACGGCCTAAACGCGCTGAACCCGGTATCCAGAAAGTGCGACCAGTACACACCATCCACGTATTGCTCGTCTTCTTCAAACGCGTCCACCGCAAACTGGAACCACGTGAGCGGGTCGTTCG
>NZ_JBXAYE010000077.1:0-315 GCF_056782135.1 Dellaglioa sp. CoH-56-MRSF-11
ACCTGATGATGACTATTCGGGAACTTGTGACGGACATGCAGCAAACTCGGGATCGAGGTGCTATTGGTGTCACTATCAGCGAATCGGTTTTGCGGCCCATGATGCGTGATCTGGCTATGCTTGTCATGAACGAGACTATGACGATCATGGCCGCTGCAAAAGGCAGTATGAGCGTTGACGAGTTTAAAGACTTTCGTAAAGAAGTAGATGATAGTCGTGCTCGTATCGGCGCTGCCATGCAGCAGGCATATACAGAATCACGGGATCGCGTAATCGAGTTCATGCAACGTTAACCAGACGCGCTTTTCCATGTTT
>NZ_JBXAYE010000078.1:0-315 GCF_056782135.1 Dellaglioa sp. CoH-56-MRSF-11
TGTTGGACATGGCCAATCTTCCGGGGCTGGCCTACAAGTTCTACGGAGACACAAGCTTGTGGCGCGCACTTATGGCCTATAACGGCATAACTGATCCGTTGTCCGAAATTTGTCCGGGTATGACTATCAACGTTCCAACTAAGTCGGCCATTCAGGGCTATGTGAGTGCACAGGTCAAGAGCCAGCAACAGCAACAGCCGATTATGATCTGAGGGGCGTATGAGTTTCGCAATTAAAGATCGTATAGAAGTCAGCTTGTTCATAAACGACACAGAGTTCCCACTAGAAGCTCTGAACGTGCTGCACTTCATACAC
>NZ_JBXAYE010000079.1:0-314 GCF_056782135.1 Dellaglioa sp. CoH-56-MRSF-11
ATCGAGATGAGCTGGACAGCATCCAGCAGGCACAGGAACGGCTGCGCACACGCCTGCGACTTCTACAGGAAAGCTGCCCACACACGAATGCCGAGAAGAAGTACGACGGCAGCACCGGTAACTGGTGCAAGGCTGATGATTGCTACTGGATCGACTTTCACTGTCCCGATTGCGATAAACGCTGGAGAATTGATCAATGAAGACGCTGGTAGACCTGCTGATGGAACAAGAACGGCTGCTGGATGGGCCTGATGCTCGCGACCTGCTGGAATTCACAGACAAGCTGTTGACCGAAATCCGGGAACGCGATCGTG
>NZ_JBXAYE010000080.1:0-312 GCF_056782135.1 Dellaglioa sp. CoH-56-MRSF-11
CGGCACTTGCCGTCGATCCCGAGAATTTGGTGAGCGCGTTGAACTCTGCGTGCATAACCGTGGGCTTCGTTGCCATTTGAAGCTGAAGGGTGCCGTGCTCACAGCGCACCAACTTCGGAACCCGCGTCTCATTGTCGTGTCCCGGAGGTGTACCATTCCAACCCAGCGTGATCATGTCGTCGGGCGTGACAATCGCGCACCCAACTTGATGCTTTGGATCGACAGACATCGTGGCCGCAGCCTGTGCGATCCCCATGTACAACATGTCGTCTTTTAGAGTGCTGCCCATCTATACTCCTGAAAGTGGTATAC
>NZ_JBXAYE010000081.1:0-310 GCF_056782135.1 Dellaglioa sp. CoH-56-MRSF-11
GCTTAACGGCAAGCGCCGTTTCACGCGGGTCTGATCCGTCAAAGATGGTGGCATCCGTGAAATCCAGACGGGTCTTCTTATTACCAATCTGGAATTGAAACTTGGTGCTGACGCCTACACGCGACACCCGCCCGTACAGGCCCAAGTTCACAAAGGGCTTATTATAACCCGCATGGCTTTGTCTTGTCGAGCAATAAAAGCTGGTGACTCGTACCTGCAACTTGTCAATGATTCGATTTGACATAGCTTAGCGTTTCCTCCACGAGATTGACCACTTCCTTAGGAAGCTTCAGCCCAACCAGATGCCACG
>NZ_JBXAYE010000082.1:0-308 GCF_056782135.1 Dellaglioa sp. CoH-56-MRSF-11
GGAGCTTAACGGTTGCGGGTGACCTGCGAAGAAAATCATCCCACATGTCGATCGCCTTTAGCGTTTGAGAAGGTATCGATCGGACCGGCGAGACATGCGCGTGCAGAACCGAGGTGATGTCGGTCGGCGACCTGTGCGGCCTAGGCCATGCGAAGTTGTCAAGCCCGTCCAGCGAGCCTACGAAATAAGCGCGCTCACGCACCTGGGGGATGCCGAATTCGTGCGGTGAGAATCGATGAATTTTGACCGAGTAGCCAAGTTCCTCAAGCTTCTGGACAATCGTGTCGCGAGTCGCGCCACCCCTATGG
>NZ_JBXAYE010000083.1:0-306 GCF_056782135.1 Dellaglioa sp. CoH-56-MRSF-11
GTTCCGCTATGTAGCGGACGCTACCGGTTATCAGGTGTATGACGCGGCCCGCTACGTTGGGCACGTGGCGCGCGTCGGGGATCGGGATTTGTGGCAAGTTACCGACGCACAAGGCCGGTTGCATCTTACGACGCGCACTCGCGCGAGTGTCGCTCACTATCTCGCGACGCTCGTTCAATAAACCCCAGACGGCGCGGGGTTATTGTTGACGCCGGGCCCGACACCGCCTAGAATTCATTCCATCGATTAACTACCTGACAGGGTAAAAACATGAAACACGCAAAGACTGTCCCCATGTCCGAAATC
>NZ_JBXAYE010000084.1:0-304 GCF_056782135.1 Dellaglioa sp. CoH-56-MRSF-11
GTTGGTGATCTCGGTGTCTATTTCGAGATCGATTCGTTCCTGCCGGCCGAAGATGAGCGCTATGCGTTCCTCGAACCGAAGTTCATCACGTGGGAAGGCAAGCGTGGTGCACGTATCAAGACCATGAAGCTCAAGGGTCAGCTGTCGCAGGGTCTGCTGCTGCCGCTCACGCTTTATCCGGAAGTCAACGAACTGGAAGATGGTGTGCTTGGTCCGATCACGCTCTCCGACCTGAGCGACGATACGGTCAGCGAAATCGACCTGACCGAGAAGCTGGGTATCGAGAAGTGGGAGAAACCGATTC
>NZ_JBXAYE010000085.1:0-303 GCF_056782135.1 Dellaglioa sp. CoH-56-MRSF-11
GGCTTCTACGTGTATGACATCTTCGACATCGAGAATCAGGAATACCTGCGTCCTTCGGAAGTCGAACACATCGTACGTGAGCTGGGCCTGAAGCATGTGCCGGTCACCAGCTATTTCAAGCTGTCGAGCATTGCGAAAAACGCGAAAGACCTGCTGGCACGTGCCGAGGGTCAGGGCATCAACGGCCGTCCGCGAGAAGGTGTGGTCTACAAGCACGCTGATTCTGGCTTCTCGTTCAAAGCGATCAGCGATTCGTACCTGCTGAAGCATGGCGAGTGATGTGTAAATAGGAGAGGGTAGTGC
>NZ_JBXAYE010000086.1:0-298 GCF_056782135.1 Dellaglioa sp. CoH-56-MRSF-11
GCGCCAGTTTGTCCGGACACCGAAGCAACGGCACCTGTCGCACTGATCGTTCCGTCTCCTGCGATCGTGATTCCGGTACCGGCCTTGACACCGCCCAAGTTCACGCCCGTCGGAGGTGCCAAGCTGATCTTGCCGGTTCCATCGACGTTGATGCCAGCACCAATGATCACACCGCCGATAGCAGAGGTTGAGGCCGGCGTGATTGCTTGGTTGGCGGCAATCGTGAGCGTCTTACCATCGCCAGATGGTGTGATCGTGACGTTAGAGCCAGCGGCTAGCGACTTGATCGTGGCAATAC
>NZ_JBXAYE010000087.1:0-298 GCF_056782135.1 Dellaglioa sp. CoH-56-MRSF-11
CTTCAGGCCCGCACGCGTCACATCGTACAGCGGGAGTCGATCTGATGCGGCCCATGTTTGCTGTACAAGTCACGAGTCGTGACGATGCCGAGCTGCACAAGACGATCGAGGCGTTGAAGCAAGCTGGTCTCGACTATGAAACGTTCGGTGTGATCCCATTCGAGTACGAGATCACGAATCTTGAAGCGTTCCCCACCGATCGCCCGGTCATACCGCTGTGTGGCACCAAGGTCCTCGACATGTGGCTGAAGAAGCTGGTCCCCGAAAACTGGCATCTCTTCTACAACGAGCATCACAT
>NZ_JBXAYE010000088.1:0-296 GCF_056782135.1 Dellaglioa sp. CoH-56-MRSF-11
CTATGACCGGCCACAGCGCACAGGGCTCTCAGTGGGATCGCACGCTCATCATCGACGAGTCTGATGTGTTTGCTGACCAGAAGTGGGAACATTTGTACACCCAATTGACGCGGACCGCAGTATCCGCAAATTTGTACCTATGAAGGATTACTAAATGACCCAACCCGGATACGTTATGTCCGAAGTAGTTCCCGGCATTCNCAGCGCAGTGCCGAGCCGTAGTGTGGTATTGACCGAAGATGATATCAAGCCGAAACACGGAATAGGGCAAAAGACATTCGTCATGATCGATATCG
>NZ_JBXAYE010000089.1:0-292 GCF_056782135.1 Dellaglioa sp. CoH-56-MRSF-11
GTCAACTGCTCAACAGTGAAGTCTTCGGCGCGTATCATCCATAGAGGCCCCTGAACTTCATACAGAATGCGCTGCACTGCAAAATACTCACGAGTGCCGGTACTATCTGTCTCGTCACCACGACGCAGAAACGGAAAGGCTTCCTGAACGCTTCTGACTAGTACAGAGTGCTCTACAGCATCTGTAACGAAGTATGCTAGGCTCATATTAGTCCTTGAACTGTTCTGGGTACTGAACACGTCCAATTGCGATCGAAATTTCGTGGTATCGCTTTATTTCATCAACCACCAGC
>NZ_JBXAYE010000090.1:0-289 GCF_056782135.1 Dellaglioa sp. CoH-56-MRSF-11
GGTTTTGATCGAGAGTCATTCCCGACCAGTAGGCGTCTCGGCCCGCGCGGCGTGGATCGGTCATTCGATATTCCGATATGCGTGTTCGATACGGTCAGCCAGACGACGGCGTTCGCACGCGACCTCTAGACACATGGCCTCTTGAGCAGATGTTAGGCAATCTTGGCCGATCTTCTCAAACTTTTGTGCTTCTGTACGAAGTAGGTCGATGCACACCAGCATCTCCTTAGGCGTCATGCCCAACGGGTAATAAACGCTCATGATCATCTCCTTGAAAGTTGGTGTGACT
>NZ_JBXAYE010000091.1:0-288 GCF_056782135.1 Dellaglioa sp. CoH-56-MRSF-11
GCATAAACGTATTAGAGCGGGTCAAGACTGAGCCTGTTGCGAGAATGCGCCTGAAGCTCTCGTGCCTGTTTGCGAACCAATGAAGAGAATGTGCGAGCCATGGTGTACTCCGAGTTTGTTCTTCATAAAATTGCACATCCTGCTTTACTCGTTTTGTTGGCATTTCTTCATTATTTTTGCAGTGTTTTCACGGCTCACGTGCATCTTTACGGATTTGATTCGTTGGCATCTTGCCCACCTTCTAGTTCATGCGGTTCACGGTACGTTTCTTGGCCACGAAAATAAGCG
>NZ_JBXAYE010000092.1:0-288 GCF_056782135.1 Dellaglioa sp. CoH-56-MRSF-11
GGAACCTGATGTGTGGAAGAACGGATATCAGGGGATTAGCCTGCCGTCGAGTCCTAAGGCGCTGCGCAAGCTCGCGGCTCACCTCGAATTGCTGGCTACTCGAATCGAGGCCGGTGAGCAAGAGTTCGAGGCAGTTGCTGATGAGCCTAAAAAGGAGAAGAAGTGATGGATCATAATCTTGATCTTGAAACGTTGAATCGCGTGCGCGTCAATCTTCTGGCTGTGATTGAAAACGCACCAGACGAGTACATGAATGGACTGCGCATTGCACTCGGTCTGGTGGTGCGC
>NZ_JBXAYE010000093.1:0-286 GCF_056782135.1 Dellaglioa sp. CoH-56-MRSF-11
ACAGGAGGAAGCGTTTTGAAAGAAACGAAGCAAAAGGCGAAGCGTACGCTTAACCGCTCGGGCCGCGCATGGAACCAGATTTGGGATAAACCACATCTGGTACGCGAGACGCATATCGTTCAAGGCCTCAACGAGGATGAGTTCGAGACTATCACGGGTTGGGCCGTCTTCTATTTGTGGGGCATGCAGACGCGGATGCGTGTCGGGTTCCACCGGACGTGGAAAGCGGCGGCCATGCACGCTAGTATGGTGCACGATTACANCCATAAGCCCGACGTATCGGCAC
>NZ_JBXAYE010000094.1:0-286 GCF_056782135.1 Dellaglioa sp. CoH-56-MRSF-11
TTTGTGCTCAGCCTTGCAATTATTTTCCACCTAGCGTATAGTTTCTCCATCAACAACGACGGAGGAATTATGTCCTATCTGCTGTTTGCCCAAGACGCCGGTTTCGTCAACTATATAAACGAGGGTACTCTGGGAGGCACCCAAAGCGGTATCGTCTACTCGCTCATCCCGAGTTGCGCGCAAGTCTTCGAGACCTACGAGATGGCCGAAGCCTTCATTGACTACAATGGACTGATTGCGACCACCATCATGCAGATCGCGGAGCCTCCTGCCGAAGAGTATCCTG
>NZ_JBXAYE010000095.1:0-285 GCF_056782135.1 Dellaglioa sp. CoH-56-MRSF-11
GTCCAGGGCTGGGAGCTGATCGGCGCCCTGCGGTCGCTCTGTGAGATCGGACCGCGCATCCTCGTCGGCCACTCGCGCAAGAGGTTCATCGGCGCTCTGCTCCCTGAGGGCTCGCCGGCCGGTGAACGCGACGCGGCCTCCGCGGCGGTGAGTGTCCTCTGCGACGTCGCCGGCGTGTGGGGAGTGCGCGTCCATTCCGCGCGCGCGACCCGCCGGCTGCTCCACACGACCCACGAAAACGCCAAGGAGTCCCGCATGACCGTCCCCGCCCTCGCCCCCCGACAG
>NZ_JBXAYE010000096.1:0-284 GCF_056782135.1 Dellaglioa sp. CoH-56-MRSF-11
TCAACTCGCGCCCCGCGCTCAGATGGGCGACCTCAGCTACAACACGCGCCTCGAAGAATTTATGGCCATTATGTGGCCAACAGACGTGGAGTGGCAAAAGCCGTGGATCGGGTTCTCCGAATTCGTGTTCTCAGACGATCCGCACAACATCGATTGGTGGGGCTTCTGGTCGATGCCGGTCAATACGATTCGTTACCGCTTCAGTGATGGCGTATATCTGCCTGCTCTTGCCTTCAACCTCAATGCTATGGTTCCGCCCGCAAAGAACCCGGTCAATCCGACAC
>NZ_JBXAYE010000097.1:0-282 GCF_056782135.1 Dellaglioa sp. CoH-56-MRSF-11
GTTATTACGATTCAGGTCCTCCCTCTATGGGTGGCGTTATTACGCAGCGGAACGGGCTGCGCCCGTGATTGTAGCGCGCAGCGCCCACGGAGCGTAGCGACGTGGCAGCGTGGAGCGTAGCGACACGCATTCCACAGGTGATCAGCATTCAGCTGGGGACGCCCGGGGCATGGGATGTCGCTACGCTCCATCCCGGCACGCTGCGCGTGTAATTGATTCTCGACCCATCCGTATGTGAGTCAACTGTAATCCACTTACAACTCCAAAAGCGGCCCTCTATAT
>NZ_JBXAYE010000098.1:0-282 GCF_056782135.1 Dellaglioa sp. CoH-56-MRSF-11
GCGGCGGTCGGCATCAACCGTGCTGGCTACTTCAAGGACGTGCGCAACGAACTGCGTGCTGCACTCGAAGACGAATTTGCGGCGGCCGGTGTGCGTAATGCAGACAAGCTGATTCGTCGCGTGTTTGCTTCGCACGGTGTGGACTACGCTAAGGCAATCCTGACCATCGCCAATCAACTGAAGGACAAGCCGGTTGAAGTGCGTAACTCGCATGCTTCGGCGCTCGATATGTTGGGTGACGAAGAACACGTGAAGCCTGATCTGGAAGACGATGGTCTGACG
>NZ_JBXAYE010000099.1:0-281 GCF_056782135.1 Dellaglioa sp. CoH-56-MRSF-11
TGCGCGTGTAGCGCGGCGTAGCGGTCGAGGTCGACTTTCAAGCTGGTCGGGCAAACGAAAGTCAGCTTGGTGCTCTCGGTCTTCGGCAGCGGGCCGAGCCGCAGCTTCTTGGTCGTGCTCATCGTGAAGTCCCCCGGTTGAAGAACAGCGGCTGGTACGGCCGCAGCACCAGATCCCGGTTGACGATGATGCGAACCGGCAGGCCCGGCCGTTGCGTTAAGGTCGGCTGGATGTTGAGGTTGCGCCGGGTCATCTCCTGGCCGACCTGATTGATGCTGTCC
>NZ_JBXAYE010000100.1:0-280 GCF_056782135.1 Dellaglioa sp. CoH-56-MRSF-11
GTCTAATTCTACGCGTAAGGTATCCCCCGGATTGCGTATTTTGGACCGGGTATTTTGCTGGGAAAACAGGGACCATAATTCAGGCCCCTGCGGATCGTTACTTGATGACCTCAAACACCATATCGAGCGGCCGGAACGTTTTGGAGATACGGCCGTCTGACGACTGGTTGCGCAATTTGTCGCATGCCACGCGAACCGACCCGTTTTTGTGGACGGCCTCAACAGTGCCCGTCATGCCCTGTTCCGGCCACCATTGGACGCGATTGTAAAAGCTTTGTTC
>NZ_JBXAYE010000101.1:0-278 GCF_056782135.1 Dellaglioa sp. CoH-56-MRSF-11
CGGTACTCGCACGCAGCTCTCTTGATCGCGAAGCACACAAAGGACTCATCCCCGTCCTCGATGAGTTCGAGTGCCCTTTTCAGGATCGCGATTTTCTTGTCAATCAGGTTCACGTTCGGCCTCCACACAATTGATTAGATAAGTGGCCCATTGTACGCGAGTTTCCTTCAGTAGGAAAGCTTTTTGTTCATGAGCCCAGATACCGTGAACATCCTCAAGCCAGCAGTTGAGTGTGAGGCGGTTGCCGAGCGCCCGGCGTATGACAGTCACCAATTCTT
>NZ_JBXAYE010000102.1:0-278 GCF_056782135.1 Dellaglioa sp. CoH-56-MRSF-11
GGGGTGCTCACGGTGGCGTCCTCTACGGCGTGTGGCGATATCGTGTGACACGATATGCTACACGGCGAATCTGGCCGGAAAAGTTCCTATGGTCAGACCCCTCTCTCTGAACAGGTCGCATGAATCGGTCCGCACCCGCCCCACGGCTCACTCTGGCGCGTCTGCGATTCATCGTCGGTGCGTTCGTGAGCTACCTCGCCGTGCCGGTCCTGAACGCGGTCTCGCCCCTGCTCGCCCTTCCCGCTATCACCGCGTCGTTCGGGAGTACGGCGTGGGCG
>NZ_JBXAYE010000103.1:0-276 GCF_056782135.1 Dellaglioa sp. CoH-56-MRSF-11
GTGCGGTGGACGGCGGAAACAGCATCCGGATTGATGCGTTCCTGTCGATCGTGGACACGAATTACCAAATGTGGCTGGACGCCGCAGAATCGAACAACCAGTTCCGGATGGCGGTTCTGGGCTCAGTAGATGAGCTTCCTGCGTCGCATTTGGCGAGCCCCAACGCGTATATTACCACGGGTGTCGATCAACGCCAGTCGTCGTTCATAGCGTACACGGACCGTACGGGGCTCTGGAATTTTGACGCGTACGACTTCGCGTATCAGGCGCAGGTTC
>NZ_JBXAYE010000104.1:0-275 GCF_056782135.1 Dellaglioa sp. CoH-56-MRSF-11
TACTTGTATACAGTTGGTGACAAAGTAGTAGCGTTCGATCATGAGCCATTCTACGTCGGAAAGGGCAAAGGTCGTCGTATGTATCAACATCTGGAGGGCTGTAACCGACGTGGCACGCATCGGAAGGTTCAAAAGATAAACGCCATTGAGCGCGCTGGTTATGCCCCTATCGTACGTCAGCTTTCCAAGGAAGAGCCCGAGGCTACGGCATTGGCTAAGGAGATTCTGCTTATCGCGGCGGTCGGCCGCGCCGATCTTAAAAGTGGGCCACTAAC
>NZ_JBXAYE010000105.1:0-274 GCF_056782135.1 Dellaglioa sp. CoH-56-MRSF-11
GCCACCGTCTATCATGGGATCGAACTCTATTGTATAGTCCCACGGTATGGTATCTTTCTGTAGGTCCCAATCCGATTGATCCCAATCTTGTATACTTGCAGTTTTTGTAGAGTCATTCAAAGTCAGAATCATAACATCCTCACGATGGGGTAAACCAAGTTATTGTTGTCATCGGCTTTGCTGGATTCAAAGTTGTCTGGGCAATGATCTCCAGCGCAACGCTAGCATCCTGAGTAACATATGGAAGTCCCGCGATAACTTCTAACTTCACGCC
>NZ_JBXAYE010000106.1:0-274 GCF_056782135.1 Dellaglioa sp. CoH-56-MRSF-11
GGACGAGGATGAAGATGATGACGGACTCGACGACGAAGACGAAGATGAGGACGACGAACCCCCGAAGAAGTCTAAAAAGCAGGTGAAGAGCAAGAAGAAACCTGTCGATGAGGACGACGAGGACGAGGATGAGGACGACGACCTCGAAGATGAAGACGAGGATGACGAGCCACCAAAGTCGAAGAAGAAAGCGCCGGCAAAGGGAAAGAAAAAGCCCGTCGATGAAGCTGAGGACGACGAAGACGACGACCTTGACGAAGATGAGGACGACGAG
>NZ_JBXAYE010000107.1:0-273 GCF_056782135.1 Dellaglioa sp. CoH-56-MRSF-11
GTTCTAGGTCCCACAGGTAAGCACCTTGCCGCTGTGTGTTCCCCTCTGTTGAAGTCACGATCATGACTTGCGTTAGAGGTGTCGGAGGCAGCAACTTGACGACTGGTGCCACGACTTTGCTTGACACTGCACCCTTGTGCAGTGTCAATTCATAGTAGAAGACGCTTTCCATTTTTTCGTTACCATGTAAAGGCGGCATTGGCCGCATTGAGCGACGGAAGACGCTGCTGAACGAGTGCGGTCAGCGCCGACCCGGTGGCACCATTGATTTTT
>NZ_JBXAYE010000108.1:0-273 GCF_056782135.1 Dellaglioa sp. CoH-56-MRSF-11
GGCTATACCGGCCCCATCACGCCGGTTGAGCCAGATTTGGCAATGGTGCCACAACTGAGCCATGCAGGTTGTCGTGTTATTGCCGAGGGGCGCTATAACACGCCTGCACTGGCGGCCAATGCTATTGAGCATGGTGCCTGGGCAGTTACCGTTGGTTCCGCTATCACCCGTATTGAGCATATCTGTCAGTGGTTCAGTCACGCAGTAAAACGCTGAACAGGAAAAGAAAATGAACACGCTTACTATTGATATTTATGCCTCAGAGAATAATCC
>NZ_JBXAYE010000109.1:0-268 GCF_056782135.1 Dellaglioa sp. CoH-56-MRSF-11
CCAGTGCAGTGAGCACGCATAGGGCTGCTGAGCATATCCAGCTCACCGTTTCGCACCTGTACGTCGGTAACCACCAGCACCTGCCGGTGCCCCTTATACGGAGTGTAACCGCCGATGAAGTTACTGCCGAAGCAAATCGGGCAACTGGAATCGGCGTACCCTGTAAGACCTGTATCCATATCCCCAAGAACCTGATTGACCGTCTCTTCAAGAACAGGGCCGTTGTCACCAAATCCGTTTCCGTTGATTAGGTCTGCAAAGGGAATAT
>NZ_JBXAYE010000110.1:0-268 GCF_056782135.1 Dellaglioa sp. CoH-56-MRSF-11
GTGCCGGTTCGTCCGGGCCCTCGATTTTCATCGGCCAGCCCGTAAGCCGTAGCGCGCTGTTATGCTCGTACAGGAACGAATAGAACGAATCGAGCGCGGGATGATCGTCAAAGAGGGGTCTTTTGTCTTTGTCGTAAAATGTCGCGATTCCCATCGCCATACAAAACGAACGCGCGGGGTTCCGGGCCCTGAGTATGCGTCTGGCCTCTGACTCGATGAGGCGCAATGCGTCTTTCGTTGCTTGTTCGATTAGGGCATCGATGCGATT
>NZ_JBXAYE010000111.1:0-267 GCF_056782135.1 Dellaglioa sp. CoH-56-MRSF-11
TCCCAAAAGAACGGGTCAGCAGATCATCAATCCATTTGGTGTCTGGTACTATGAGCTTCTTATGGCAATCCCAGTGCCAGAACTCATCTAGACGTTCGCGACCTGTGTAGCGGCCTTCACCATCGCGGATGAGCTTTTTGCACCCGTGGCACCGATATTCTTCGTCATCCACTGCATCAGCCATACTTCTTCCTCCATATTTCTCAAATACGGCAGCACGAGTGCCAAGGCACTGGGACTCAACTCCACTACGTAAAGCCCGTTTTC
>NZ_JBXAYE010000112.1:0-266 GCF_056782135.1 Dellaglioa sp. CoH-56-MRSF-11
GTCTTTCGTTTTCATGCGTGTTCCCATGGCGTTAGAGGGTTAGACGCGTCGGGGCTTTGCTGGGTCAGTTACGCGCTAGTTGCATCCGCTTGGTGTAATCGGCTTGCCTTTCCCGCTTTTCCTGCTGCGCGCGGCCCCGACGCATGAAACCATCATACGCGAGTCTCACGCCTTTTGCAAAGCTTTATTTTGGGGTGTACGCGTAGAGCCCGGTTTGTCTGTGCCATGCGCGACGCCAATACAGCGCCTCGGCCGTGAATGACGCA
>NZ_JBXAYE010000113.1:0-266 GCF_056782135.1 Dellaglioa sp. CoH-56-MRSF-11
GTGTTTGCGTAGAACCTGGACCAACGATAGGTAGTTGGCAGTACCAAGAATATGCCATCATCGGGTACGTTCGGTTCATAGCTCCAAACAGATTGTCGCCTTCGATGATGCCGCCGTTGCTGCTGACTTCCCCGAGAGTACCGGGACCAGCAAGCGCAATCGACGAAGGCCCGGCAAAACCGCCGAGCCCACTCAAAGCTGAAGCCAAAATGTTTTCAGGTGCGTTAGCCAGCGCGGCGATAGCGCCACCTGTATTGCCAGAAAGC
>NZ_JBXAYE010000114.1:0-265 GCF_056782135.1 Dellaglioa sp. CoH-56-MRSF-11
GGATAAGAACATGTCAGCCACTTCTTTCGGTGCATCCTCGGCGAAGATCAGCCGGGGACGCGTTGCCCGCTATCTGCGCACGGAGTCTGGTGCTGCGGTGCTGCTGGTGATCGTCACGGTCGTGGCGCTGGCGTGGGCGAACTCGCCGCTATCCGATGCCTATTTCGAGTTGTGGCACCTGGACGTCGGGTTTGACTTCGGGCCGCTGGGCCTGCACATGGACCTGCATCACTGGGTCAACGACGGCCTGATGGTGGTCTTCTTC
>NZ_JBXAYE010000115.1:0-265 GCF_056782135.1 Dellaglioa sp. CoH-56-MRSF-11
GCACTGCGCTTCTCGTCGATGTGGCCCAGCTGGATGGAACAGCTGTCAACTGCATTCTCGTAGTCCAAGCACGTTTGCTGATCATCGAACTGGGTGCCGTCGTTTGCTGCGTAAATCACTTTCATCGCTTCTTCCTCCGGGTGCCGTATGCACCAGAAAATTGTTGATGGAACGTCTTTTGCTTAACTTCTTGATCGACTCTGCGTACCACGAAAGCCATGCGGATTGAATCGTTCAGCGCGGTCTTGACCGAGAGGCGTGGTCC
>NZ_JBXAYE010000116.1:0-265 GCF_056782135.1 Dellaglioa sp. CoH-56-MRSF-11
CGGAAGTTGAGCGCGGCGCTGCTGGCCCAGCACGATCTGGATGTGGAGCCCGGCGCATGGAAATTCTGGGTGCAGCCGCCCTCCTACCGTGGACCACGTTGGGACCTAGCAAATTGGGGAGCGCACGCGCCACATCCGGTACACCCCAATCTGACGGTGCAGGTCTCGTCGTGGGAACGAATGAGCACGCTCGTGAAGCAGGAAGAGCTGAAGCTTCATCCGGATGGAATTTTTGCTTGCTATGATGTGGCGTAACGTGTATGAT
>NZ_JBXAYE010000117.1:0-264 GCF_056782135.1 Dellaglioa sp. CoH-56-MRSF-11
GCATCGTGCTGTCCGTGCATCCGCACAACGATCGCGGCACCGCGGTCGCGGCGGCCGAACTCGCGCTGCTCGCGGGCGCCGACCGCATCGAAGGCTGCCTGTTCGGCAACGGCGAGCGCACCGGCAACGTCGATCTCGTCACGCTCGCGCTGAACCTCTACACGCAAGGCATCGACCCGGGCCTCGACTTCTCCGACATCGACGCCGTGCGCCGCGTCGTCGAACGCTGCAACCAGATTCCCGTGCATCCGCGCCATCCGTACG
>NZ_JBXAYE010000118.1:0-263 GCF_056782135.1 Dellaglioa sp. CoH-56-MRSF-11
GCGTCTGCGTCGGCATCGAGCCCATCATCGGCGTCTGCATCTACTATTTCGAAGTCCCCGTCCGCGTCTTCTTCGTCGGACCCGCGCACGCGCACATGGTTGTATCCGCGCTCCGCGATCTCCGCGTTGTAGTTGAGGGCCCACATGTGGGACGAGGGTCCTAGGGGAATTGAGTGCAGGACGGGCTTGATACCTAGTCCGTGGAGGACTCGAAGATGCGGGACTTGCTGGATAAGTGAGGACAAGGAAATCGGGGTTGGGGG
>NZ_JBXAYE010000119.1:0-261 GCF_056782135.1 Dellaglioa sp. CoH-56-MRSF-11
TGCCTGAAGAATTGCCGGTCAGCGCCGGACACGCCATGTCGATTCCGCTATCAAATCTGCGCTTAGATCCAGATAATCCCAGGATTCCGGAGAGCGTTCGGGTCAACTCAACTAGCGAACTCGCGGTGCTTCTCGACATGGGATTTGATGTGTACGCGGTCGCGCAATCCATAGCCGAGCTCGGGTATTTTAATGCGGAGCCGCTCATTGCTGTCCGGAGCGATTCGGAACCCGACGTATTTATCGTGACAGAGGGAAACC
>NZ_JBXAYE010000120.1:0-261 GCF_056782135.1 Dellaglioa sp. CoH-56-MRSF-11
GGTAATGTGGCTTGGACAAATTCCGCTGTGCTCGCGTCCAAACCAGTAATAAACCATATTAATTAACGGGAGGCTCAGTCATGGCGCAAGTAAACGCAAATGCCGTGGCTGAGTCTATTCTGACTCAGCAGAATTCAGCTGCTAATGCAAATGCTATAGCGGAAACTCTGCTACTTACACAGGCTACTTTAGTCAAAGCCAATGCAGTAGCAGAAACCTTGCTCACGGTTGCGCCGAAAAACATACAAGACACGTATGTTC
>NZ_JBXAYE010000121.1:0-260 GCF_056782135.1 Dellaglioa sp. CoH-56-MRSF-11
GTTTACGCAAGACGACCTCTTTTATCAGACAATGGGCATCGAGTGCCGGAAGGACGCAGGCGTCGTGGACGAGATTCCGGCCGCCTACAAGGATATCGATGAGGTGATGGGGGCGCAGTCCGAACTGGTTGATGTGGTGGCGACGCTGCGTCAGGTAATGTGTATCAAGGGGTAAAAATGCCGATCAAACAAATCAAGTCTGACCAAGAAGACGCGCGCCGCGCCAAGGCCGCGCTGACGGCGACGTTGCTCACTACCCT
>NZ_JBXAYE010000122.1:0-260 GCF_056782135.1 Dellaglioa sp. CoH-56-MRSF-11
TTTTCATACTTTCCAAGATCCTCATACTTGTCCTGGATCTTTTCCAGGACAAGATTGTCACATTTCATAGGGTATTCTTTTCCAGATAATACTATTATATTCATTTCTTCAAACATTTTCCTGCCTCCGATTATTCTGTTACTCCAAACATCGTATTGATCCATTTCAGCGCACCTGCTTCTGAGCTGCAAGCCTCTGTTTCTTTCCATGATCCGTCATCCAGTCCAAGCGCTCTTCCCGAAATAGACGGTGTTTTATAT
>NZ_JBXAYE010000123.1:0-259 GCF_056782135.1 Dellaglioa sp. CoH-56-MRSF-11
GGTAATGGAGATGTCGCATCTGGTGATGGTCGGACGTTCCGAGGGCGCGGTGCCTTTCATCTGACAGGCCGCGCAAATTACAGTGCGTACAGTGCAGCTGTTTATGGCGATCAGCGAATAGTAAGTAATCCTGAATTGGTAACGCAACCAGCCGATTTCTTTATGAGCGCTGCATGGTTCTGGAGCGCCAACGGCTTGAGCGCGCTTGCGGATCAGGACGCGTATACCGCAGTTACGCAAAAAATCAATGGTGCCACCG
>NZ_JBXAYE010000124.1:0-259 GCF_056782135.1 Dellaglioa sp. CoH-56-MRSF-11
TCACAGGCTTCAGCTGGAACGGGTCGCCTACCACGAGAATAGGTACTCCGTACTCCAGAATATCCATCGCCATGTCCTCGTTGACCATGGACACCTCATCAACGATCAGGAGTGACGCATAGCGAAGCGGGCTCTCTTCGTTCTTAGAGAATCCCTTGATCTTGCCAGTAACACGGTCCATCTTTGGCCGGTAGATCAGGCTGTGGAGAGTACCGGCACCGACGCAGCCTTTGCTACGCATGACAGCCGCTGCCTTGCC
>NZ_JBXAYE010000125.1:0-259 GCF_056782135.1 Dellaglioa sp. CoH-56-MRSF-11
GGCCGGCAAGGCTGGACTTGCGTGGTGTTGATCTCGGTTCACGATGCGTCTACCCCAACTGCACTCGAGTATGCGGCGGTCTTGGCCGCCGGGTGATGGTGTCCGGAATGTGTCATGAGGCGAGCTGCTGTACGCGCTGCCGACTGACGCCGAGCGCGGCCGCCGCGGCTTCGACGGTGTATCCCTCTGCGCGGAGAGCGCGAACGGCCTCACGTCGGAGGGCCGCTCCACGTTCGACCGCTGCTCGCCCTTGGGCCTC
>NZ_JBXAYE010000126.1:0-259 GCF_056782135.1 Dellaglioa sp. CoH-56-MRSF-11
GTGACGGCAGTAGTGCTCAGCGACAAACTGTGCGCAACGATCGCGAGCTGCATTATGGCAGAGCAGGAACCTCCAGAGGATTTGCCCATCCGGCACATCTTCTTGGCGCTTGACCTGATCTACTACGCGGGGTACGCCGGAGAGTTTCCGCCTGTGGGGACCCTGTTTGGTGATATCGTCGTGTACTCTGAGCACGTCAACACGCCTAAGGAGCTATCGCTGGGTCTGGATGAAGTGCTCGTCTACACCACGTGATCCG
>NZ_JBXAYE010000127.1:0-259 GCF_056782135.1 Dellaglioa sp. CoH-56-MRSF-11
GCTTCGCGGTAACGCCACAATCATTCACTACGCGCGTCAGGTTGCGCGCACCTTTATCTAAGGGGCTGAAAAATGCGCGAATGGTTGCGTGATAATATATGGGGGCTGCTGTTGATTGGCGGTATGTTCGCGGTCTGGACCTGGGAATTTTGGATGGTGCAGAGCGTGCACTGGTGGAAATTTCACGCGGGCGCATTCTTTGGTCCGGGCTATATCGTGATCGCGATGGGCGCGCACCTGATTCTACGTGATTCGGCGT
>NZ_JBXAYE010000128.1:0-258 GCF_056782135.1 Dellaglioa sp. CoH-56-MRSF-11
ACGATTTGCATGAACTCGATATACGGGAAAGTCCCGCAATTCGCGACGGCGATCTCACGAGCCTCTTCAACTTGCTCACGCGTCAACGGATTAGCCACGATATTCCGCAGCTCGGCTTGCAGGCCGAAGAAGATGGAAGCGCGGTATTCCTTGTCCGATCGTGCCGAGCAGTACGACGAAGCAAACTGCACGCCGGGCGGCAGTTGAGCTGCGTGGCTCCACTTGTAAACGTCGGTGTCAAGCGCGAGATTGAATTGG
>NZ_JBXAYE010000129.1:0-258 GCF_056782135.1 Dellaglioa sp. CoH-56-MRSF-11
CGCGAGCCGCACGATATCCTGAGCTACTGCGTCCATGGTAAGCGGCGGAACCTGTTTTGCATACATATGCTTGGCCCACAGCTCACCAGAAATCGCGTCCTCTACGTCACCCACAGTTTCCCAGCCAGTCGATTCAAGCGCGATGTTGAAGTGCTCGCTCAGGTCTTGTGCCAGACAGAAGCGCAGATTCGGGTTCGTGATTCCGAGGCCTGCGAGCGGGAGACTGCGTTTCATGGCGCACTTGATCTGGATTCCGGT
>NZ_JBXAYE010000130.1:0-257 GCF_056782135.1 Dellaglioa sp. CoH-56-MRSF-11
CGGATCGGAATCAGACTTTCTTCTGCGTAGCCGCCGATCCAGTCGCTGGATTTTTCCTTATAAGAGAATCCCAGAGCGCGCAAACCTGCGTCACTGGTCTCCATGAGGCTTTCACCGCGCTCCAGAAACTCGGACAGCTCTTCCGGCGTGTACTGTGACAGCCAGTACAGCGGCGTCTGATCGCAGTCGCGCCCGCAGTACACGACAAACAGTCGCATACCGTCCCGGACGCCGACCCATTTCGGGTCCGTCTGCGT
>NZ_JBXAYE010000131.1:0-257 GCF_056782135.1 Dellaglioa sp. CoH-56-MRSF-11
GCCAGCTGCTGTAGTTGCCCTTCCACGGAATGCCGTGGCCGCGGTCGAGTTCGAGAATCCACTCGGCCGCGTTGTCGAGGAAGTAGCGATCGTGCGTGACGGCGACCACGGTGCCCGGGAACCGCACCAGGAACTGCTCGAGCCAGTCGACCGATTCGGCGTCGAGGTGGTTGGTCGGTTCGTCGAGCAGCAGCATGTCGGGCTTCTCGAGCAGCAGCTTGCACAGCGCGACGCGGCGCTTCTCACCGCCCGACAGG
>NZ_JBXAYE010000132.1:0-256 GCF_056782135.1 Dellaglioa sp. CoH-56-MRSF-11
TTGATGCTGGTGTCCGTCTCCGGCACCTTAAAAAAGACATAACGACCGTCCATTATTCCTCCAAGCCTGCGAGGCGCTGGGCCGCACCCAAAATCGTGGGCTGGAGGTAAGTACTCGGACTGCCTCCCTGACGATTCTGCCCGACGCCTATCTCTCCAGTGTTCTCACTAGGGTCCAGCTCTGGCAGTTCAGCCTGACTGTCCATAGCGTATTCATCAGAGGCCCGGCCGTTGTTTTCTTCCATTGAAGATGCGGC
>NZ_JBXAYE010000133.1:0-256 GCF_056782135.1 Dellaglioa sp. CoH-56-MRSF-11
TGGCTACCCCTATCTGAGTCCCGTTCTTCTTGATGATGAACACCGAGTTATTGGCAGCTGGACTCAGGGCCTTGACATTAGAACCCGGAAGGCTTACAGGTATAGTGAATGCGGCAGCTGCACAGTGCACCATAAGAACTTCATTGGGCACGTTTGTTGTGCCTTCAACAAATAGCGACACTGCGTACGTCTTCATTGGTGCCTGTAGCGGTACACCAGACGATGGCCATGCCGTTGTTTTAGGACCCCATAGCAC
>NZ_JBXAYE010000134.1:0-256 GCF_056782135.1 Dellaglioa sp. CoH-56-MRSF-11
CAGTTTGGGCGGATATTGCCGGCTCTGGTCAAAGCGTTCCAGAACTGGAAGTTAACTTCGGCTTCATGAGCCGTGAAGGTGCCCAACCTACGGCCCTCAGCCCCGAACAGCTTAGCGCTGCGCTCGTTATGTATTCGGAATCCCCGAATCGTGAATACAGTATCACCGAACATCGACTGATGTTCCGACTCGGCGGTGATATCACTCTTGAATCGCTGGATGCTGCGTTCCGCCCGAACAGCGTGCGCAACACCAT
>NZ_JBXAYE010000135.1:0-255 GCF_056782135.1 Dellaglioa sp. CoH-56-MRSF-11
GCATATGACTATGTTTATTTCGAAAGTAAATTTGGCCTGACGATCGAGCAGGCAGAGGCGCAAGGATCGGTATGAGCGAATTGAATCAGGTCACAGACGTAACGTTCGAAAACGAGATCGTGAACCACAAGGGCTATGCCCTGCTCGACTTCTGGGCGCCGTGGTGCGGTCCGTGCAAGATGCTAATGCCGACTCTTGAGGCACTGGCACCTGAGTATGAAGGACGAGTCAAGTTCAATAAGCTGAACGTTGACG
>NZ_JBXAYE010000136.1:0-255 GCF_056782135.1 Dellaglioa sp. CoH-56-MRSF-11
GTGCTCAAGCCTCTGGAGGAACCATCCAAGGATACGACGTGGATCATCTGTTCGATGGAGCCGGAAAAATTCCAGTCCTCTACTGTCGGCCGCGCGATCCTGAAGCGCTGCACGCAGTTCCAGCTGGAAACGCCCACCACCAGCTCACTCGGCAAACAGGCCCTGCGTATCGCCAAAGGCGAGGGCATGGACTACGTGCTGGATGACGAGCGCTCGATCATCAAGCAGGTGGTGAAGGCCAGCAATTCAGATATG
>NZ_JBXAYE010000137.1:0-254 GCF_056782135.1 Dellaglioa sp. CoH-56-MRSF-11
GCGGTGTCCTTGACCCGATGGTATATTCGAGCGACGCATTTTATATTCAGGCAAAACTTCGCATGTCGATCAAACAGTGGTCAGAATTTGACGAAGACGCGGGGATGGAACATTTCATGGAAGCCACGGTCTCGGCCCCGGGCTCGCTTAATAAAACGACAGCCCAATTCTCGTACATTGACGGGGATGATCATGAAACTGCGCTACGCGCCGTTATCGTGCGATGCGCTGCTGCCTATGGCAAATTTTTGGAG
>NZ_JBXAYE010000138.1:0-253 GCF_056782135.1 Dellaglioa sp. CoH-56-MRSF-11
GCCAAAGAATGGACGCCGCTTCTCGACAACGAGAAAAAGGTGGAAAACCAAAACGAGTTTGCGGAAATCATCAAGACGCGTGCCGCAGTCCGCACCTTTACCAACGCAATCGAGGCAAATCGCTGGATCATTCAGAACGTGACGGGTGTGCAACAGCCTCTCGTGGCTCAGGGCACGCAGCAGATTTGGCAATCCCAGCAAGCTGAGCCACAATTTCAACGCCCGCAGTAAATAGCAGTTTTAAGTACTGGAG
>NZ_JBXAYE010000139.1:0-253 GCF_056782135.1 Dellaglioa sp. CoH-56-MRSF-11
GTAGATGTGGTGGCGTGGAGAAGCTTTCTCGATAGAAGGACTGGTTTTCCTATCGTTCTCGCCCAGTGCACGGTCCAAGCCGAGACATTAACCAAGACAACAGATATCGATCTACGCCTCTGGGCGAGTTGGTTGGCTATGGATGTCGATCCCCTTAGCCTGCTCGTGATTCCTGGGACGATAAGGCGGCAGGGACCGGACTGGCAACAGTTGTCCACCGTCGTCATGGTTATCGATCGCCTTCGTTTGATCG
>NZ_JBXAYE010000140.1:0-253 GCF_056782135.1 Dellaglioa sp. CoH-56-MRSF-11
GTCCATGTCGCCAGACTGGCTGACAAACGACACGAATTCGTGCGGAGCCGCTGCCGCGATGCTGATGTGACGCAGGGCCGGAATGTCGGTACGACGACGGTTCACGGTGGCGTTCACCAGTTCCGACAGGTCTTCGTTGCCGTGACGTGCGAGATACGTACCGCCCTTGCCGCTCTTCAGCTCCCACAGGCTATCGTCAGCTTCTGAGGTCATGATGTTCGAGCTGCCGACCGTGCGGTACGAGGCACGCAGC
>NZ_JBXAYE010000141.1:0-252 GCF_056782135.1 Dellaglioa sp. CoH-56-MRSF-11
GGGCTCACGCCATTGATTGTCTTGACAAGCTGGTTCGTGGTATTGGTTGATGTGTAGGCATTTGCTGTTACTGCGGCGCTGGCCAGAAGTCGCACATTACCCAGTGCATCAAGCGTGTATAGATTTGCATCAGACGTGTTGATAGCGAGTTGGCCCGCTACCAAATTACCAGCAGCGGGCGGCAAGCCCGCTGTCGTATTACGGATATGTTTTATGACAGCGGTCATTAGTACACCTCTATTATACGCCTGT
>NZ_JBXAYE010000142.1:0-252 GCF_056782135.1 Dellaglioa sp. CoH-56-MRSF-11
TGATCGGTCTACTGGCAGGCACCTATCCGGATATACCGATGCTAACGATACCGGCCGCGCAATGGAAGAATGCATGGCACCAGCGTCACAAGGGCTCTACGCTCGAAGAGACGTATAAGGCATCGCGCACAACCCCACACCAAGTGGATGCGTGCTTCATCGGCATATACGCGCTGGAACGTGGCCTGAGCAAAGTGTTCGACTACGATCCGCGCCGCATAGTCCACATGGCTGAAACCACTAGCTGCACAC
>NZ_JBXAYE010000143.1:0-252 GCF_056782135.1 Dellaglioa sp. CoH-56-MRSF-11
TCCGCAGCTCGGGCAACGCGACCGTGTACCTCGTCAACGGCGTGACGAACAAGATTCCGTTCTCGTCGTTCGACCCGGCGCTCGAAGCCGGCTTCACCTCGTTCAGCTTCACGACCGACGACCGGCTCAACGCCTATCCGACGTCCTCCGCACTGCTCGGTTTCGGCATCCAGTGCGGGAGCACGAAGTACGTGAGCGCGGGCGGGTCGATCCACGTCCTCGACTCCACGACGGCGCCGCTCTATCCGTTCT
>NZ_JBXAYE010000144.1:0-252 GCF_056782135.1 Dellaglioa sp. CoH-56-MRSF-11
CCTAGATCGTGATTTGCAAAACGACCTCTGGATTCCAGGCTCTGCACCTGGTTCTGCCGCGCTCGTACCCCCCTCTCCTTTTGCTCCTTCTTCTTTCCTCCTTTCCCCCTCTTTCCCCTCCCTTCCCCTCTTTTTTTCTTTCCCCTTCTTTCTCCCTTTTTCCCTCTCTCCTTTCTCTCCTTTTTTTTCTTCCTTCTTTTCCTTTCTTCTCCCTCTCTCCTTCCTCCTCCCTCTCTCCCCCTCCTTTCCCCT
>NZ_JBXAYE010000145.1:0-251 GCF_056782135.1 Dellaglioa sp. CoH-56-MRSF-11
GACCACAAACAGAATCGTGAGCGTGGGCACCACAACCGATACCACGAACCATGCGCGCTCCGCGAACGCTGATGCGGGCGTCGCGAAACCCACCAGATAAGTGGTGAGGAATGAGAACGCAATGATTGCTGATTGGAACGAACGATTGTGGAACATGACTTCTCCTTATAGAAATAGGTTCACAGACCCAGCGCCTTCTTGACGATGGTGCTAGCGAGCTTCACATCACACTGGACAGCGTACTTTCCCTT
>NZ_JBXAYE010000146.1:0-251 GCF_056782135.1 Dellaglioa sp. CoH-56-MRSF-11
GTGTTTGCCGAAGTCAAGAAGCTGAAGCTGAACCGTGGCTTCAAGGCTGCGGTGTTGGCTAAGTTGCTGCACGTTCAGGCGCAAGCCGGCCAGTTTGCGATTCCCGCAACCGATCTTCTGGCTGCACACACGTACGATCTGCTCATCGAATTGGACAAACACGCATAAGGATTTGGGTAAGTCATGCACGTTATTCAGGCAATCGGGTTGGAAAAAGTTGGGCCGTACCAGAAGCCGGTGCGGTTTGAGCC
>NZ_JBXAYE010000147.1:0-250 GCF_056782135.1 Dellaglioa sp. CoH-56-MRSF-11
GTCGGTAGAAGCGGCCTATGCACGACGTGTGCGTGAAAAGTTGCTGAGCTAAGGAGAATTATGACACGAGAACAACGCGTGGCGTGCCGAGAAGCTTTCGAACGCACGACGGGCCGCACCATGATTCTATATCGCGGCGGGGACAACTAGTTGGAACCAAAGACGACCCACGCGGGGGTCGTTGTCCAAACCGCATGGGCCTAGGCCCTGAAGGAATACGGCCAATGAAATATGATGATATAAAGTGGCC
>NZ_JBXAYE010000148.1:0-250 GCF_056782135.1 Dellaglioa sp. CoH-56-MRSF-11
ACACCTATTACCCTCACCGGAAACGGGCCGATAGTTCAATCGGATATGCCGTTCTCTGCACTAAAGGTAACTTTCGCTTCGAAGGGCACCGAGTTTTACGTCGTATCCAAATAATAAGGAGTGCGTATGAAACCAATCAGGCCGCGCTCGTTCAGCAACGCGACTGCACCACGTCAGCGTGCAGTTGCGGACGTGCCTCCGGCAATTGAACCGGAGGACGCCCAGCAACAAGCGCTTCAGACTCAGCATG
>NZ_JBXAYE010000149.1:0-249 GCF_056782135.1 Dellaglioa sp. CoH-56-MRSF-11
GCGCACGATCTCAGGTTCGCTCACTCTTCCACCTCGAACTCGACACGCGTGACCCGGTTAACGCCTTCGCTGCCGTTGAACGTGCGTCGGAAATCGGCAGAGCCCGAATCCGGTGATGTCCACACGAGATAGCCGTCGTTTCCGAAACGGACGCGGATGTTGGCTCCGATTGTGAACAGCTCGCCTTCCTCGATGTCGTTGAACGTGAGACCGCTCCGACGTTTCGTCACAATCACACCTTCAGTCTTT
>NZ_JBXAYE010000150.1:0-248 GCF_056782135.1 Dellaglioa sp. CoH-56-MRSF-11
GAACGATACGGATCGTGGGCCTACACTTGCCTTTGTGCTCCGGATCGAAGCCGTAGTACAGATTGGTCCACTGGCTATCGTGCTGGATTCGTGCCATATACACTCCTTACAGAGATTTGTTCGGGAATCGCACACGTGCCTTTTTGTACGCGGCCCATGCACTGTCTTCGGCCTTTATCACGGGCCCTTGTGCAACTACCACCGGATGATCGGGCGGCAGATAATCGAAAAACTGGCCCGGCGCGATG
>NZ_JBXAYE010000151.1:0-246 GCF_056782135.1 Dellaglioa sp. CoH-56-MRSF-11
TCACACGGATTCTCGACGCACCAGCGCATTACCTCAATCCACGGTTTACTCATGCTGACTCCTTAAATGTCATTAAAGTACAAAATATCACGGAATTCCTGATCCAGATCGACAGCCGGCGACACGATCGCGAGTTCTTGGTCCGGAATTGTCTCCAGAATCTCCAGTTGCTCTTCGATCCACTCGTTGAGAATCGGGACACGCGGGTGTAGCTTTTTCTCACCTGTCCGCATCTTGATTTCGAGC
>NZ_JBXAYE010000152.1:0-246 GCF_056782135.1 Dellaglioa sp. CoH-56-MRSF-11
GAACACGGCCTCGATGCCCGCCAGCAACTCATGGACCGTATTAAGCACTGGTGGTCGGGTCATTTTTGTGCCCCTCGTAAAAAGCGCGGCCGAACGTCCAGTCGATTTCGATAAGTCCCGGCTCAGACACCGAAAGCCCAGAAACGGATATTGGATATCTCAGAACTATGTGGCGCATACTGCTATACTGTTCTGCTAGACGGGCAAACGCACGCTGAGATTTACGTCGTTGATGTGAATTCATGG
>NZ_JBXAYE010000153.1:0-245 GCF_056782135.1 Dellaglioa sp. CoH-56-MRSF-11
GTTCCTCAACACGATCTACGATAATTCTATGCTCAACGATGCGCAGACACGGAGCGCCGTCGAGGTCGCACTCGAAACATGGCTGATGGGAGCAGTTCCGCTCGGCATCGAGTATGTAGCGGCATGCACAGAACTCGATAATCCTCCGGACCTGATGGTGTGGAGCAAAGAGAACCAGTGCTGGGTCTACGACATGGTGGCGCGCGTCGATATCCGTAGTCCCGGAACCCACTATCACATCGTAC
>NZ_JBXAYE010000154.1:0-245 GCF_056782135.1 Dellaglioa sp. CoH-56-MRSF-11
GAGCACCAACCGAAGTAGATGCGCTCGTGATAACTTGACTCAGGTTGATTTCCTGAACGATAACCTTCGATCCTTGGTTTGCGGAAATAGGCATCTCTTACTCCTTGTCCGTATTCTTGTCCTCGACCACAGCCGCAACAGGTGCCTTGGGAATGAGGTTGGTTGTTTCGGCCACAACGCGGACGACACCGGGATTGAGTGCCAGCCACGAGTAATCGATGGTGGTGTCCTCGTCCAGCTCAACG
>NZ_JBXAYE010000155.1:0-245 GCF_056782135.1 Dellaglioa sp. CoH-56-MRSF-11
TAGCAATCCGGTGCGCTTCGCAGATCATGACGGGAAACCCGTTCGCGTTGCTGCGTTCCATGGGCTTGCGGCATTCAGGGCACAGCCCTGCACCTGCCACATCAGCACTCATGTTAATACGCGCCTCGACCTTATTGGTTGCGGCAGCTGCCGCAATTTGCGTGCGCGTCACGCCCGCCCGAATGAAGGATTGAGGTAGTTGCTGTTTCATGATGACCTCCGTCGATTGATAAGTCGTGTGCAGC
>NZ_JBXAYE010000156.1:0-245 GCF_056782135.1 Dellaglioa sp. CoH-56-MRSF-11
GAGTAGTCCTGGGAGTAACCCACAACTTTTTGCTGGTTGTCGTAGTAGGGGAACGGCACTGACGATTCGCGGTGGCCGACAACGATCACGCCGTTGTCTTTGATTTTCTTCAGCGTACCGGTCAGTTCTTCCGCATGGGCTACGTTACCTGCCATACCGATCAGCAGTAACGATAACGCCAATTTACGCATTTGCATGGTCCAACTCCTTTGCTGTTGTGGTGGCTCAAATTCAAAGAGCATCAG
>NZ_JBXAYE010000157.1:0-244 GCF_056782135.1 Dellaglioa sp. CoH-56-MRSF-11
GATCGCAGAGTGGGCGGTGCGCGACGCGCGGGCCGGACACATGATCCTGATTCCAATGTCTCAGGTGAAGCCTATTAAGGCGCTGGTCGCCGCAATCAACAAGATCGCGGGAGAACCAATAGCCAAGGCTTTCTTGGGCTCCGGCTCAATGAAGAAGACGGAGCGCGATGCTATCCTTCAGGAAGCCCGTCAGTACAAGATCAAGGTGTTGATCGGCACCACAAAGCTACTGACGACAGGCACA
>NZ_JBXAYE010000158.1:0-244 GCF_056782135.1 Dellaglioa sp. CoH-56-MRSF-11
GGGCCTGCTCATAGTTGGCATGTGTATTACCAACGTCTATACCACTGAATGTCTGATATCCGCGTACCACCTTCTCTTTAACCGATAGGTTATATAGCGGAGCGCTGGCATCAGGTCTGAATTCGAGCGTGTTTATCTGGGTGCTCGGAACGTCAGTGATCAACGATTGGGAATACCTACTATTCTGATAGCCAGTCATCTTGTTGTTCATGCCGGACCGGGCTATGGGCCTATAGTCCATAGC
>NZ_JBXAYE010000159.1:0-242 GCF_056782135.1 Dellaglioa sp. CoH-56-MRSF-11
ATTGGTGCAAAGTCGTCGAAATCGTCATACGCGAAGTCGTCCATATTCGATTGGTCCAGCGATCGTTCGTGAACTGCGCGCTCGTGCGGGTGCAGGATTCCGGCCTCCATACGACGTACGTACGCGTCGCGGGCACGTGCCGTGAAGAACACACGGTGCAGGTTATATTGACCCGGGCCCGGAGCGTCCTCGCGACCCGGACGCGGCACATTACGATCGTCGAGGAACAACTCCTTAACGCC
>NZ_JBXAYE010000160.1:0-242 GCF_056782135.1 Dellaglioa sp. CoH-56-MRSF-11
AGCTAATCCCATCTGGGCACATCCGATGGCAAGAGGCCCGAAGGTCCCCCTCTTTGGTCTTGCGACGTTATGCGGTATTAGCTACCGTTTCCAGTAGTTATCCTCCTCCATCGGGCAGTTTCCCAGACATTACTCACCCGTCCGCCACTCGTCAGCAAAGCAGCAAGCTGCTTCCTGTTACCGTTCGACTTGCATGTGTTAGGCCTGCCGCCAGCGTTCAATCTGAGCCAGGATCGAACCCT
>NZ_JBXAYE010000161.1:0-241 GCF_056782135.1 Dellaglioa sp. CoH-56-MRSF-11
CGATACCGTACAGCGAAAGTGGACGCAGGAAGAAGTTGCTGAGGAATCGCTTGTCTCCGAAGAATCCTCGGATCGGTGCATACTGAGTGTCATACGAGTACGGCAGTCCGAGACGACGATGCAACTTTCTCTTCAACGTCACTTGCGGGTCCTCTCAAATTGGGAATTGCTTAAACTGCCTTCGCCACCGCCGAATATACCTGAGCACGGTCCACAGTGTAAGGCCCGGCGCAGTTTAGGC
>NZ_JBXAYE010000162.1:0-241 GCF_056782135.1 Dellaglioa sp. CoH-56-MRSF-11
GCACGCAACCGCTCGATGTCCGCAATGTGCTTGGCTTCTGCTTTCGGCGGGTGCCCACGACGCATCTTGATGAACTGCTCGTACAGGAACTTGAACCCTTCTTCCGGAGCCAGTGTCGAGAACGAATAGACAGGAACCGCGCATTCGACATAACCGAGTTCGCGCTGCACCTTGACACGCAGATAGTTGGGGCTGACTGCACGCTCGGGAATTTCTGCGAGATGAGCACGACGCTTGCCCT
>NZ_JBXAYE010000163.1:0-241 GCF_056782135.1 Dellaglioa sp. CoH-56-MRSF-11
AAGATCACGCATTCGTTGCTGCAACTTGTGCACCTGATCACCCAGTTCACGGGCGCGGGCGCTAGATACCTCACGCATACTGCCTCCGCACGTATTAGATGCGCGTATTATACAGAAGACGAATGCCGTGTCAAGCACAAAATGAAAAACCCCGAAACCTTGCGGAATCGGGGTTATGGCTTAGGCTAGCACCAAGCTCTTGATGTAGCGGAGTCGGCTTCGCAGTCGATCCAGTTCTGTT
>NZ_JBXAYE010000164.1:0-239 GCF_056782135.1 Dellaglioa sp. CoH-56-MRSF-11
TGAAGGATCATCATGATAGCTGTTGATTTTCTCAAGACCTACGCGATTAAGATCGCGCTTGTCCTGATAGTGTTCGTGGCAGGTGCCGCACTTGGCTACAAGCTGGGTTATGACTCTGCGTGGTCAACTCAGCAGGCCACCATCAACAAAATGGCCAAGGCCGAGAATGATCGCCGCGACAGCGATAATTCGCGGCTCAACAACGCGGAGCAAGCAGCACCGAAGCTAACTCAGCAGGC
>NZ_JBXAYE010000165.1:0-238 GCF_056782135.1 Dellaglioa sp. CoH-56-MRSF-11
GTCATACACGTAGAAGCCGTAGTAGCCCTCGGGGAATCCTTCGAAGTTCGATTGAATACCCGAACCGCACAGCTCACCTTGGATTGCTACCGCGCGCTCCAGCGTCGCCAGCTTTTCGAGGACCTGCTCTTCGCGCGCCGTTTTCCAGAACTGGTTGCCTTCAGTCTCCACCAGATCGAGGTTACGCGAGCACACACCAGCCACAAATTCAGGGAGGTTGCCCTCTGCGTCCGGTTTG
>NZ_JBXAYE010000166.1:0-238 GCF_056782135.1 Dellaglioa sp. CoH-56-MRSF-11
CATACGATCGTGTTGTGTACTTTGTGTGTGATGCACGTTCCCAGCTCGCAATGAGTAACTTGAGTCAACAGCTGTGGCCTGATACCCGTGTGCTGGATTTGCATCTGGCGATCGGCGTAGCCATGGTCGATGCGACGCAAAACCCGGGAGAGCCTTGGGAACTTAAGGTCAACGAGCCGACTCTTGATGAGTATGTACGTCAAGCAGCGCAGCCCTCATTCATGAACTTCTTGCAGGC
>NZ_JBXAYE010000167.1:0-238 GCF_056782135.1 Dellaglioa sp. CoH-56-MRSF-11
GTTGTATATTGAGTAACCCAAGAAATCATCGAGCGGCGTTTGCCCGATGATATGGCCCACGGCCGCCAACCACGCCCATGCCTGATGGAACAGAATAACGTCGCTCAATATCAGCCCACAGTCGGAGCCCGCAATGTAATGCGTGGTCCACGGTATATTGCCTACATGAAGCCTCACCACATTGTAGCCTCGGGCACATGTGCGATCGATCTCGATCTGGGGCCGGCGCACGATCTCC
>NZ_JBXAYE010000168.1:0-236 GCF_056782135.1 Dellaglioa sp. CoH-56-MRSF-11
CCTGATTCCATTATTATTTTAATGGTTGGATGATCAATGTTGGTGGTTCCAAATGTTTTAGCACATCTCTCCTCTTTTCGATGTTTAAAAAACTCAATATTTTGCAAAATGGCATATTTTTTACCCTGATAACTCAGAACGATTGAAGAACTATCTTGTAATCTGATTTTGTCTTCATTAGCCATTGGCAATACAATTGGAATGCTTTGATTGACCAAAGTTCCTAATATGAGTAT
>NZ_JBXAYE010000169.1:0-235 GCF_056782135.1 Dellaglioa sp. CoH-56-MRSF-11
GCCCTGAACCTCTTCACGCAAGATGCTGCCGATCGGCGTCATGTCCGCGCCACAGTAGTGAAGGGTGACGCCATGGGCATCGGTCAGGTTGATGTGACCGTCGGGATTATAGGCCAGCAAATTTTCCATGATGCTGCGCGCCACGGCAATCAGCTCGGCATTGTGCGCCAGAATCGCCAGCAGTTGGTCAGGCGGTGGCGCGTGATAGACAAACTCATCGGGATCGATGCCGTAT
>NZ_JBXAYE010000170.1:0-235 GCF_056782135.1 Dellaglioa sp. CoH-56-MRSF-11
CGGAATAGTAGTACTAAGTACTTGACGACCGAAGATAACGATCTTGTCTCCGACCACCGGAAGCTGCGCCATGGGCGAGGTGAGCTGGAACGTTGCGGTAGTCGGTCCCAGTATCACACTTTTGACGTAGCGGCAGAAGCTGAAGTTTTGTCCCGTCGAGAATTCGACAATGATTTGGCCTATGTACGACGGATTCATTCCCGACGTGTAGTCGCTAAGTGCGATCGTTATAGAC
>NZ_JBXAYE010000171.1:0-235 GCF_056782135.1 Dellaglioa sp. CoH-56-MRSF-11
CGGTCCCGGGTGCATCAGCTGCCACATAGCCTTGTTGTCGATCCAGCGAACTGCGCCCATCTCAATGAACACACGTTCGCCTTTCTCGTTTTGGAGAATGTAGCCGGAGTATTTGTAGCCGGAGCCCGCAAGTTCTGCGGCTTTTCGTGCCGTATGCTTGTCAGTCACGCGTTCCGAGGCCGCGCGCTCGTTGCGGAGCCTCGCAATTTCGGACTTGAGTTGATCGATTTCGGAT
>NZ_JBXAYE010000172.1:0-235 GCF_056782135.1 Dellaglioa sp. CoH-56-MRSF-11
AGTGTCAACCGAAAACGCCAGATTGTGGAATTGCTCATCGGACGGGGTGGGGTTGATTTCCAGAAACAGCTTGATGAGTTCTGGGAGCTTGCTGTTAGGCATTGTGTATTCCTCAATGGTTGTGAGCGCCGCGCGCTCGATGCAGATGGTTATGGCGTTTGTCGTGGCAGCTTTTGCACAGCGATAGGAGATTCGACATCGTGTTGGTGCCGCCCCGTGAGAGAGGCACTATGTG
>NZ_JBXAYE010000173.1:0-235 GCF_056782135.1 Dellaglioa sp. CoH-56-MRSF-11
GTGTGAATTGTTGTGTAGGATGCGCCAGTGGACCGAGGACCGAACGGAGTGAGGGACGCGGAACGGCGCTTTTGTGATTGGACAATCTTAAATTACGTGGTGTGGGATGGGTGATGAGGGAGGTGTGTGAGATGGGTAAAAATCGCAGCTATGCTGCTGGGTGGAATGCTTGCTATTGGGGACGGCATTTCGATGAGTACGCTCATCCGGCGTGGGTCGCTGGGTGGGAGGATTG
>NZ_JBXAYE010000174.1:0-235 GCF_056782135.1 Dellaglioa sp. CoH-56-MRSF-11
GCGTGTTGCCCACGAAATACCCAATTTCACCAAAATCGAACGGTCCTAGGTTGTAGTCTAGGTATGCGCCATATTTGACGACGTTCGGGTTTACAACGAAGGGATCACTGGGAATCCCCTCGTAAATAGTAGTACCGTGGATGTTCGTGTCGGTTGCCTGCGGGATGTATCCGTAGGCCGAACCCAGCTTGAACGACGTGATTTTGATGGGGCCCGTCGCAGCCGCGATAATTGC
>NZ_JBXAYE010000175.1:0-234 GCF_056782135.1 Dellaglioa sp. CoH-56-MRSF-11
GGCTTGGTCAGTTTCTGGAAACGCGGTTGCTGCGTGCCACTTGGTACGCGACAGCCGTCGCCACGCTCTCGTGGAGTATCAAGCAGGACATGCGTGCGTTCCTGAATCGCACGTGCGATGAACCGGAGGCGGCAGTGAAGTTTATGCTGCATGACTTTGGCGCACGTGGTGCATCGTCGGCCCAGACGGCAGCACTTGGTGGCATGGCCCATCTTGTGAACTTTATGGGCACCG
>NZ_JBXAYE010000176.1:0-234 GCF_056782135.1 Dellaglioa sp. CoH-56-MRSF-11
GCGGCCAGTAGTAGTCTGCTCCGAGTTTAACGAAGGAGGAAGTCAATTCATTTAACCCGATAGTCTCGTGCTCGCTCAAAATATTGCAGGTGAAGATGAACGCTCGGGCATTTCCAAGTACTGCGCGACCAAGAAATCTGAAAATTCGTTCCTCGTCCACGAGTACGGATTTCGTAAATCTGCTTTCTAATCCGGTGTATCTTGCTGCGATCACTTCTCGAAAGAATTCCGAAA
>NZ_JBXAYE010000177.1:0-233 GCF_056782135.1 Dellaglioa sp. CoH-56-MRSF-11
TGTCGATCTCGGCCGATACACGGTCGAGGAGAACCCTGACGGCTCCGTCCACTCCCTGCCCATCGACCCCGATCTCCCTGAGCTGGATGACGACGGTTTTGACCCGCAGCTGGCTGCCCAGATCGACCGGGTTTTGGCCCCGACCGGAGTGCGGTGGAGTGTGCGTTCCCTCGCCGGCGAACCCGCCCGGGCGCTCGCTCACCTGGCGAACAGCCTGAACGCACGACTGATTG
>NZ_JBXAYE010000178.1:0-233 GCF_056782135.1 Dellaglioa sp. CoH-56-MRSF-11
GATCGATCTTGTCAAGCGCGATAGCTCGACGAACTGCGTCCACGATGATGGAACTGCCCACCGTGTACACGCCACGATGCGTGATCATATTCTCGACGTAGGTGTTGATCATCGCGTCGGGTACCACGTCCCCACTTACGGGCTCATATACAACGGTAAGCAGCTCCATGTTCACTCCTTATTGCGGCTCGTCAAAGATGGGGGCGAAGCGCGGGTCTCCGTTTTCAAGCGTC
>NZ_JBXAYE010000179.1:0-233 GCF_056782135.1 Dellaglioa sp. CoH-56-MRSF-11
GACCCAGAACCATAACAAATGCCCCGACGATCCCGCTGATAAGGCCGTTAAGAGCACCCACAATTACGCCTGCGAACACAATTCCTTGCCCTCCACGTGTTGGATCACCTGATTCGCAAGATCACCAATCGTCTCAAGACTGATGAATTCGGACGGATACATGGTGATGCGATATTTCTGGTTGATTGCTTCACAAAGAGCGGTACGCGCACGCAGAAGCTTCAGCCCCATTT
>NZ_JBXAYE010000180.1:0-233 GCF_056782135.1 Dellaglioa sp. CoH-56-MRSF-11
TTCCCACCGTATGCCAGCTGGACGATATCGTGAAGCATATCGAGAACAACGAGCAAATTCGCGTTCTCGATCAGCCGAACGGGCGCAAAGTCGTGTGCTACATCTTAATGGATAGCAAGACGTTCCCGACGCCTGAATCACGCGAATGCCGTGGTATCGCGTTTGACGCAAACGGCCGTATCGTCAGCCGACCGCTTCACAAGTTTTTCAACATGGGTGAAAAAGCTGAACTC
>NZ_JBXAYE010000181.1:0-232 GCF_056782135.1 Dellaglioa sp. CoH-56-MRSF-11
AGGCCAATCAGCGGCCGAATTTCACGGACTCACGTTCCGGAAGCGGAAGCCGCCCCGCATACTTCTTGATGAGGATGGCGGCCAGGACACCACCCGCGATCAGCGAGAGCACGACAAGACCCACAACCAGCAGGATCAACCGGGCTTTCACGTCATCATCGTCGCCACCCGCAAAGAACTCACCAACGCCCTTGAACGCATCACCGATGCCGGAGAACGCATTGTACATGTT
>NZ_JBXAYE010000182.1:0-231 GCF_056782135.1 Dellaglioa sp. CoH-56-MRSF-11
GTACCAATACATGCCAACCCATCGCGATATGGCTTGGTAGCTGTCGTCAGTTAGGACACCTGCGTTTGCTAGCTTCATCCCAAGTGCATTCACCTGCTTTGCCAGAATGTCACGCTCAGGCTGCGACCACTGATCAAAATCAATCAGATGGCCGCCCATGAACGGAAGACCCGTCACTGGATCGGTACCGGTGCCAGACACTTGATCCGCAATCTGCTGTTCGAGCGGGGG
>NZ_JBXAYE010000183.1:0-231 GCF_056782135.1 Dellaglioa sp. CoH-56-MRSF-11
AGTATATCAGCATGTGTACGAGGCGTCAGACGGCCGGCACACCTTGAGCGACGCCGGTATCAAGGTGCGTCAAATTCGTGGTTAATCTAGGGGCTTAGGCCCCTTTTGCTGCTTTCGCGCCACAATGTTATGGTGTACTAATCATTAGGAGAACTACGGTGCCCGTAGTCAGCTCTTCTTACCAAAATGGGCGCTTCTCGGCAGCGACCGAGCGATCAAATAATCGCATAC
>NZ_JBXAYE010000184.1:0-229 GCF_056782135.1 Dellaglioa sp. CoH-56-MRSF-11
TCTTTGGCCTCCCGCTTTTTGGTCTGTATGCCTTGCAGCATCACGAGCGTCGATCCCTGCACATCACGAGACAATTTTCCGCCATCCTCGGCGGAGCGGCCGTAGTCGGGATTGTGATGTCCTTACTCAGCATGCTCGTACTGGCAAAGATGATGACGGGCGCGGAAGATTATTTCAGCGTGAGTCGGCACGCTTTTGAGATGATTGTGTCTGGCACGGCGTTGGGCGC
>NZ_JBXAYE010000185.1:0-229 GCF_056782135.1 Dellaglioa sp. CoH-56-MRSF-11
GCGGTCAACAATTATTTCGAAGTCGGGAGTACGCGTAAGGCACGCTCCAATCGGTCGATCAGGTCTCGGGCCGCGCCGTCCGTGAGATAGGTAACGGCCGTTGACTTTCCTTCCACTCCGAACTGGATTTCCAGATGCACGATCGGCGTATCACAATCGTAGCGTTCGGCGCTAAACTTAAACTGGTTATGCTTCCACATAGCATAACCAAGACCGGCCTTGATTTCTC